>DYQJ01000027.1 GCA_020719345.1 Draconibacterium orientale
AAACTGGAAGGACGGTTTTAGAGCAATATATTGCATTATTAAATATAATTTATTCGCTAAATAATTGATTTTAACATTTTAAAATATATTAACCACTTCAAAATTATAAAGCCAAAAACATAATATTATGTCAAAAATCTGACAAATTCTTAGATATTTTACAATTACTAGACTTTTGAAAAACGGTAGAAAATTAACATTAGTAAATTATAAATTAAGAATTATAATTTGGCTTTTACTTGAATATCAAGTAGTTGTAAATTATAAATTCCGAAGTTATTTTTTAAATTTTACTAAGTGTCAGAACCTTCAAATTCTGTTGAATTGTTCTTAATATCGGCTTCTATATTTTGCAAAAGTCTATTTAAAGCGTATAAATAATCAAAATAATTTATTTCTTTCAAGCGGCTGGCTGTTCCTCGGAACGTAATTTCTAAACCTGCCAAATAATTTGTGCTGTCAATAAAATTGGAAAGCGAACCCAGACTTGGAAAATAATGTGATAAATTTTCATAATAAAAAAATGGATTTAGACTCAATGCAAAACGAATAGTATTTCTGGGTATTTCTGTTAATTTTATGTCTTTTGATTTTAATATTTCGTTTTCTAACAAAGGATTTTCTAATTCGGTACCTATTGCTTTAGATATTCTGCCTCCTCCGGAGGATAAAATATGCCGATAATTTATGTTATCAAAATTTTTAGGAACTTTTTTATTAAACAATACTTGTCCTTCTTTATAAAAATTAGTCTCTTTAAATTCTGATTTTAAAATTAATTTTTTGGTTACAAGATTTTTGTCGTCTTCGTAAATACCTGTTTCTATGAGTGCTTTTTTCAATTCCGAGATATAACGGCTATCTTCTTTGGTAACTATTTAGCACCGATTAATATATTTAATATCAATATTTTTTCTCGCAGAGTTTCGCAAAGATTTGATAATCAATAAATTTAAGTGCTAAATAGTTACCATTTTTTTATACATATATTAATTCCGTTAAAATCATGGTTTCTACATTAGTAAAATAAAAAAAATAACTTCGGAATTTATAATTTATAATTTACTTACTTTATTTTAAATAATTTGATTTCTGTAAAATCAAAATCCGGATTAGGAATGTCAATTTTCATCTCCGTTACAGTATTTGTTTCATTTAAAATGAAATTAACTTTTCCCGAAGGTAAATTGACCACATTTTTTAAGACTATTTTAAATGTGTCGTTCTGCCAATGAGTTAGCTCGCCGGTAAAAATATTAGATGGTAAAAAATTAAGCTGTAAATTATCTTTAATCATTTCTAAGGTAATTTCGCCATACATATCTGACTTGTAAGTTCCGCAATAATTTTTTAAATCTAATGTAGGTTTGGTCGTTTTGTCACGACTATTTTCTGCTTCTGTTTGCATAACTTTTTCTTCTTCTTGCGACCTTTTGTAGAAATTGAAGTAAAAACTGCTCCAGTCGGTGTCTATTTTATTAAAGTACATGTCTAATATATAATACGCTAGTGCTGTTGGCAGATAATTAATGCTGTTCGTTAATATCATCACTCCAAAATCTTCTTCAGGGACGAGGAACATTTTAGAAATCATGCCATCTGCTCCTCCACCATGCTCCATGACTTTAACGCCATGATAATCAAGTGTTTCCCAGCCAAGACAGTATGCATTGAAATGTCGTGTTTTCCAATATTTTGGCATCCACGAGTCTATGTCTATAATTGTTTGAGGTGCAAATAATTGCCATATTTGTTCGGCATCGAGAATATTTTGAGTTTTATATTTTCCGTCTGCGAGCATCATACGTATCCATTGAGACATGTCGTTGACACTTGAAATTAAGCTTCCGGCAGGGGCTATATTGTCCCAGCTAAGATATTGCATAACAACAGGTTTCTCTCCTAATACAACATGATGTGGCATGGCACGATTATCCGTTGTTTTGAAGTCTCGTATTGTCGTGTATGTGGAGTTCATCTCCAAAGGCACAAGAAATTTGTTCTTAATATAATCTTCCCAAGTAGTATCTGTTACAGACTCTATTATTTGTCCGGCTACTAAAAACATGATATTAGAATATCCAAAAGTTGTGCGAAAAGCATAACTCGGTTCTAAATATTTTGCTCGTTTGATGATATCTTCGCGCGAATATTTAGTCCCATACCACAGCAGGTCTCCGGCAAAAGTTTTCAAACCGCTACGATGACTCAATAAATCGGCAATAGTCATATTGTTGGTAACATAATCATCATATAACTGAAAATAAGGAATATAATCTATTACTTTATCGTCCCATTTTATACGTCCTTGTGCAACTAAAATAGACAGCGCCGCCGCCGTAAACGTCTTGGTATTAGAGGCAACCGCAAATAATGTATTTCCATCAACTTTGTCTTTCTTTCCGTACTCGCGAATCCCATATCCCTTAGAAAAAATGACTTTATCCTTCTGCACTATTGCAATAGAAAGCCCCGGTATCTCCCATTTTTTGACATTCTCTACTATATAACTATCTAATTTCTTGGTGTCAAAGCCATTGTCTTGTGCGGTATTGCAATCAATAAAAATTAACAGCAAACTAACTACAAATAATAATTTCTTAAAAAAATATTTTTTTTTCATAACAAATAATAAAAATTGATTTATTTTGCAAATGTCATAAAAAATAACATATTTGCAAAATAAATTCATATAAAGATGAAATATTTAATTATTTGTTTGATTTCTTTTTTGGCTATTATCAATGTCGTCTCCGCGCAGGACGATGCACAGACCGCCAAAGATTATTTCGCCAAAGCTGGAGAATATAATAGTAAGATGCTTGTAGATAGTGCGCTAAAATATTATTTGTTGTCCTCGGATATATATCAAAAAAACGAGCAATGGAGTAACTATCTGATTTGCGAGTATTACTGCGCACAAATATATTTATTTCAAGGAAAGTTGGAGACCGCTAAAAAAACTTTTCAAACAATAGAGAGCATCTCGTTAGAAAAAATAAATAACAGCAATGCCATCCTCGCCGCCGCATATTCCGGACTCGGTGAAATTGCTTTTGTTAGCGCAAATAGTGGATTAGCAATAGAATATTTTGATAAAGCGTTTAATATTCAACAAAAAATTAAAGGAGAGAACTCTATAGAAGTAGCTAATTTATACAACAGCTTTGGAAATGTCTATTCGCAAATGGGCGAACATGAAATGGCTTTTGAAAATTATAACAAAAGTATTGACATCCGAACGAAGATTAACGGTATCAACGACCCCGAAATAATTAAAACGTTAACTAACATAGCCGTAATACACAATAACAAAGGAGAATACGACAAAGCATTAGAAATACGAATAAATATATTAGACCGAAGTATTAAAAATAAAGGTGAAAATAACATAGAGGTGGCAACAATATATGGGGGAATCGGCATCATTTATAAAAACAAACAAGAATATAATTTTGCCAAAGAATATCTACTAAAATCGCTTACTATCAAAGAAAATATACTCGGAAGTACACACTTCAAACTCGCTGAAGACTTAATTAACATGGGCATAATTTGTAAAGAATTAGATGAAATAGATAATGCTAATGACTACTATTTTAGAGCATTAAATATACAAAAAGCTAATTTCGGAGAAACGCATCCCGACCTCGCACTGACTTATAATAATCTCGGTCTAATTGCTAATCAACAAGAAAATTATGCAAAAGCAACCGAATATTTTAAAAATGCTATAACTATTTTGAAAAATCACTACGGCGAATTTTACCCCGGTATAGCAAACATTTATTCTAATATAGGAATTATGCACAACCAAAAAGAAGAATGGGAACAAGCGCTTATCAATCTGGAAAAATCTATTTCTATCAACGAATCAATCTTTGGAGATAAACATCCGAATCTGGTGGAACCATATATGAACATTGCAAATATATATTTCTCTACTAAAGATGACGAAAATGCGCTTAAATATTTTCAAAACAGCATCATCTCAAATGTAAAAAACTTCGCACCAAAAAACTATTTTGAAAATCCTAAATTAGAGAATTATTATGATGCCAACAAATTATTAGAAGCATTGCAAGGAAAGGCAAAAACTTTAAACTCAAAATATGTCGCAGATAAACAAATTATTTATTTAGAAACTGCGTTTCAAATATTTTTACTTACCGACAGCTTAATAGATAAAATTCGTAAAACCACAACCACCAAAGCCGACAAAATAGGTCTAACTGCCAAAGTAAACAAGATATATGCCATGGCAATAGAAACCTGTCTCAAATTAGACGACGCAAATTCTAACGACAACTTCTATAAAAATTATGCTTTTTATTTCTCCGAAAAAAATAAAGCCGGTAATTTATTAGAAGCCATCGCAGGAGCGCAAGCTAAAAAATTTGCCGGGATACCGGAAACATTGTTAGACCAAGAAAAATATCTTAGTCAACAAATTGCTTATTATGAAAAACAACTCGCCCAATTAGAAAATGTTGAAAATGAACCTGTTTTTAGAAATCAGCTTTTTATTAGTAATACTAAATATGCCGAACTTATTAAAAGCTTAGAGATTAACTATCCTAAATATTATGAAATGAAATACAGCAACAAAACGGCTTCGGTCACTGATATACAAGAAGTATTAGAGCCAAAACAAGCACTAAGAAGCTATTTTTTAACCGATAATAATATCTATATTTTTACCATCACCAAAAAAAATATAAATATAGAGTATGTTGTTATAAATGAAGATTTTAACACATTATTTGAGCAGTTCACTACCAATATAACTTCCGGTAAAACGTCTAATATCAAAATGTATCAACAGCTGGCAAATAAAATTTATAGTTATCTTTTTGTTGAAGAAATAGATAAAAGCATAGAAAAACTTATTATCATACCCGATGGAATAATTAATACTATCCCTTTTGAAGCACTTTTAACAGAAGCATACACCGGCGAACTGAAAAATTATAAAAATTACCCGTTTCTTTTGAAAAAATACAGCATCGCTTATTCTTACTCGGCTAATCTTTTTTATCTTACTTGTAAACAAAAAACCGAGAGACCTGCAAAAGATTGGATAGGTATAGCACCGGTATTTTCCGAAGATAATCAATTTTTAATACAAGGAACACCGCTAACAGCACTGCCCGGCTCGGAAACAGAAATCACCGAAATAAATAATAAGTTCATTGAAAAAAGCAAAGTATCTGAAATCCTCCTAAAAAAATCTGCCTCCGAAAGCAAAATCAAATTGCTTAAATTAGAAGAATACAAATTTATACACATGGCAACGCATGGCTTTGTCAATGCCGAGCAACCCGAACTATCCGGAATTTTTCTCAGCCGAGATACAAAAACAGGAGATGATGGAATTTTATACAACGGCGAAATATACAATCTAAAAATAAATTCTGACCTCGTAATTCTCTCGGCATGCGAAACCGGACTCGGAAAAATCTCTAAAGGAGAAGGAGTAATAGGACTTAGCCGCGCTTTTTTGTATGCCGGAACAAAAAATATCATCGTCTCACTATGGCAAGTATCTGATGCCTCGACTAATTTGCTCATGCAAAATTTCTATGCTAACTACTTGAAAACAAACGCTAATACGGACGAAATATCTAATTTTGACGAGTATCTTCACAATGCAAAATTAAATTTAATTTCCGAAACCGAATATGGACATCCTTACTTCTGGTCAGCTTTCATTTTAATTGGCAAATAACCAAATAATTTTCAATATTAAATATATGTTTAACAATTTTATTATAAAATTACAATCCGAGTTGCAGAAACCTCTGCCAGGATATCAAGCGCAACAAAAAATGATGCCTACGATGCGAGATATTAATTTCACGCATGACGTAAAACCGCGAGAAAGTGCAGTCTTGATACTGTTTTATGAAAATAATAAGCAAATTTACATCATTTTTATCAGACGAAAAGAAGATAAAAAAGTGCATAGCGGACAAATTGCATTCCCCGGCGGAAAATATGAAGAAGAAGATAAAACCCTCAAAAACACTGCGATACGTGAAACATACGAAGAAATAGGCATTTCTGAAAACGACATAACAGTCATCGGACAACTGACAGAAATTATTATTCCTATCAGCAATTATAAAGTGACCCCTTTTGTTGGATTTTTAAAACAAAAACCTGTCTATAATATTAGTTTAGATGAAGTACAGGAAGTATTAGAAGTCAATATATCACAACTTTTTGCTCCCGAAAATAGATTGATAACGGAACTTGAAAGAAACGGCATTAAAATACATGCTCCTTATTTTAAGATAGATAACGATAAAATATGGGGCGCAACAGCAATGATAACAAGCGAACTAAACGAAGTTATTAGTAATACATTGGAGTCTTTAACAAATGATTAAAAATATTTGGAGATTAAATTTTTTAGGTTACCTTTGCGTTGTCATTATTTTAGTCAAATAGTAATTGTGACTCGGCAGAATAACAACTTTTATAGCACATATACGCAATATAGGTTTTATAAAAAACAATGATAATTAACAGATAAATTAAACAGTAAATTTTATAAAATGGAAAATAGATATAATGAATCAATAACCAACTTAAAATCTCAAATAGAGATTGAGATTTCAAAAATGGAGAAAATGCCATCAAATATTTTTAGACATTTTACTGTTAAAGCATTAAAGTCTAAAAAAGAGAGATTATACGATATTGAGAAGATTTTAAGAATTGAAAAATACAAATTAGCTTTTATTGGTAAGGTTGGTTTAGGCAAAACTACTGCAATTTGTCATTTATTTGATTTGACAAACCAAGTTCCTGTTGCACCTAATGCTAAAAAACTTAAAACACAAGAAATTTTAGCAATTAGTTCTGGACGAACAACATTATGTGAAGTTGAATTAATTCCTAAAGGTTGTGAAGCAAGTTACATAATGATTGATCCTTGTTCGGAACAAGAAGTTTTAGATGATATTGATATGTTTTGCAATATCATAGATAAAAAACTTAATCCACAAAACTATGATATTGTATCAACAACCCAATCTGAAATTCCAACAGAGTTATTAAAAGCAATAAGAAACCTTGTCAATCTTCAAGAAAAGACAGATTTAATGATTGATGAAGGTGAAGAATTAGCCAAAAAAATCTTTTCAGAGGGCAAAACACTTGAAGATTTTAAAGAAACTGTTAGAATTAGAGCAAATTTAGCTGAAAGAATAGAAACCAAAATATCGTTCACTTCGGAAAATCTGCAAAAATCTTTGGAAGGTACCATTGAAATCAGCCAAGAAAAAGAATGGTTAAGAGATACATTTAAAAAATTAAATGTTGTTGCACACAAACAGTTTAGTATTCCTAAAAATATATATATTTATTTAAGTGCCAATATTATAAATCAAGTTGGATTATCACAAATCGCGTCAATAATTGATACAAAAGGGTTGGATGGCAAAATAACGGAAACAATAGAGAAATGTATCAAAGAACCTGATACTCTCTGTTTGTTTATTACCGGTTATAAACAAGCCCCTGATATTGAGATAAGAAAAATATTAATAGACCATTTAAGAGAAAAATCAAAAAACTATCACACAAAATTTATTTTATTTGTTATTCCTTATAAGGGTGAACCTGAAAATGAAACAGATGACAACGGTGATTATATTGAAGACTGGAATATTGGAACAGAAAAAAGACGAAAAATTATTGAAAGAATACTACTCAATGAGAATGTCAAGCTTGACCCTGAAAACATCATTTTCTTTGACCCTTTAAAATATTTTGATACCGTAAAGAGAATTCATTTTGAAGGAACTGAAAATGAAATCCACTCAGAAAAACTAAAAGTTATTTCTCAAATAGATACAATAATTTCAAAAAGAAAATTAGGAAATGAATTGGAAGTATTGTCTAATGATTTACAAAAGATAATTCAAGAAAAAAGTTTTTCACATGAAGAAGAAACTATCGTTAACAAGACAAAAAGTGAGCTTTTAAAATATTCTTTTATTAATTTTTATTCTGATGAATTTATATCATTATTCATTAATGATTACAAAGCATACCACCATCTTACCAAAAGAGCAATTAATAATTATTATGGTTCGCATTGGAGAAGTGGCAATATATATTTTGATGCACAAGAAATAACAAAAGATGTGATACGAAAAATTACTGTCCAACCCCAAAAAGAAATAGAGAAAATTATTGATAATCTTAGAATAGAATTAGAACCAAAAGGATTAAGTTTTTTTGCAGGTGAGCTATCAGAAAACATCAATAAATGGTTAGAAACGGTAAAATTAGCCCCACAAAACACCGAAAGTGTATTTTGGAATAACATAATTAGACGTTGGGGCATGGGGCGTGGTTATAACGATGATGTTTGTTCAATGCTTGCCGATAAATTACGTGGGGCAAATGAATATCTGCAAAATACAGCACAAAATTTATGGAGAACAGAAATTATTGATAAAATGTCTGAGTTTTTTGGTAAATAAAATTTTATGGTATATGGAAAATAGAGAAATAAGACCTTTTCATAGAAATTCTCAAAATCTAATTGAAATAAAAGGATATGAAGCCGAAGAATTAAGCAAAGTAGTAAGTAAATTACCTATTGGATTTTACGCATTGCAAGCAAACCATATAGCGTATAATATCTACGAAAAAAGAAGAAATTTTTCATTTAATGCAGCTGAAAGACTTTTGAAAAGTATGAAAAAAAAGTTTTTTAAAAACGAAAACGACTCAGGTTATATTGCATTTGGTTATCCACTGACAATTCAAAGACGAAATTTGTCTGAACAAAAAAAATAGAAGACAGATTTGTTATAGATGAACAACTTGCAGTAGTTTTTGATATTGTGTATAATGAAATTACAAACCGTAAAGAAATAATGATTATTACAGGTTGGAGTGAAAACGATTCAAATTAAAAAATATGTTATTAGATAATATTAAAACGTGGACAGGAAGTGAAAGTGATATTCTGGAACTTCAGAAAAAAACAGATTATTACGAAAATAGTGTTCGTATAGCATTTTTTGATTACCAAAAACAACTATTAGTTGATGCTCAAAATGGCGATTTTGAAAGTTTTGTTGATGTTGTTGAAAATTGTCGTCAGTCTGATTTAATAAGCTTTGAATATAAGCAATATGATAATGTTTTAACGGTAACTGCTATAACAATTAGATTTGAAAATGAACAAATTTGTTTTCGTATTCATGGTAATTATACAGAAAAAGAACTTTGTATAAATAAAAATGAATTTATAAGATTGATTAAAGTTGAAAAAATATAAAACACATGACATCGTATATGGAGGTCAGTGGCTGGTGAGGAGATTGCTTTATTTATACTATAACCGGCAAATTGCCAAAGTTGAAAACTTTGGCAAAATTTTAATTACGAAACAATTACATAAGAATAAAAGTTAAAATTATACCTGTTTTGAGTATAATTTATTTTGTCATGTCAATAATTATTTCTTTCAATCTTTTGAGAAGTTGATAAATTTCAAACAATTCTGTTTTTAGTGCGTTATGTCCCTCCGTTACGCAATACTCTTTTTCATTTAAAACAACAAAATGCCAGCTTCTTCCAATAATATAAATTCCGTAAATGGGAATTTTATTTTCGTTAATGATTTGTGCCGTAAGCATTGAAGCAAGCAGTTGTCCTTGCGGGTCACCTTGTTGCTCCAAAGATTTTTTATATTCGTGAAAACAGAAATACGGTTGTCGTGGTTTTTCTCTGCCACTGCAAACCATTAAATCCGGATTTCCGGAAAGCATTATATTTTCAAATTCTGCTTGCAAAGGTCTATCTATAAAAGAGCTAAATTTTTTAGTATTAAAATTTACCAGACTTATTATAGGACCGATAAAATGCTCGGCAAGTTCTATTTCGTTCCAAAACAGCACCTTATCTGAAAAAACATTCTGATAATGTAATAAAACATTTTTTTCAAATTCCGAAACATTAATTTGCTGTGCCGATTCTAACCATTTAGTCATTAACTCCATGTTTTTTTTCTGTTCCAAATCAAATGTTTCATCTATCCATTCGGTAGTGCAGTATCTAAAATTTTTTACTTCTTTAGTTTCCATAATTTTGTTTGATTAGATAATTATTTGAATAGTAACATTGTAGAAGTCTGATTGATATGTCCAATATAGCTTTCTCCATAGGTGCTAAAACCAATTGTAGGAATGTTCTCAAATATTTTGCCATACGCATCGGTGGTATTTTTGGCTTTTAGTTCAAGCGTTCTAAGTATGCAATGAAAATTTATAATAGCAGAAATATTGCCAAAATTGATTATTTTCTCTTTCAATGCGTTAGTTGTTTCTGCAATAATATCGGTAGATTCAAGTATGGTTAATTCCATTCCTTCTTTTATTGAACAATAAAATATTATATTGTTGTTGTCTATTTTTTGTGGACTTCTTACGTAAATATTTTGTTCATAACCTAATCCTAACGGCGATGCAAAAAAAGCTTCGGTAATATTATCTTTATTTTTGTTTATCAAACGTGCATATTCTTCTGCTGCGGGTTTATTATTTATTTCAAATACAGTTCGGCTTGCTTCGTCTGACTTTGTTATAGTAATCTTATTCGGGGTAGTTTTAAAACTTTGGGTTTTAAGTATGTCAAATTCTGTGTTACATTTGAGAAGTGCAATTACTGCCGCATTCTCATAGGTTTTTCCGTTGGCATAAACAAAAGTTTTTTTAAATTGCAAATCATCTCCTGCCGACCCACCGATAAAGCTGACATTTGTAAGGTCTCCAATCCGTTCATTGATTGTTTCTTCTTTGCCGCTTAATCCATCAATAAGTACGATACCTACATACTCTTGCGGGTCAAGATTTGCCATAGAATTATGATAATATGAAGCGAAATTATCAAATGCTTTATCTACTGCTTTTTCATCAGTAGAAATATTTTTTAGTACTTCTATCTTGCAGTCGCCGAATATTTCTTCGCTAAATGCCATTACAACGATAGAATTATCAAGCATCATACCGGTAATAATTTCTCCGGCGGTAGTACAACCTATCATTTCAATGTTCTCAAAAGCATCTTGCATTTCTGCACTTATTTCTTCAGGCGAAATACTTGATGATGAAAAAAATTGAATAAACTTTGCATCAAATGTCCCTATTTGACTTTTAATATCTGCAACTATTTCTTTGATATCTGGCTTTTGTGAATATGCTATTTTAACTTTCATAATCTATATTTTTTAGGGTTATATTAAAATTTTCGGCAATTTCATAAATTTTTGATAGAAGTTCTTCGGTATCAGGGGTTTGCGAAGTTATTTTGTCGGCATTTACTCCTTTGAACAACAATTTCATTTTTATATTCATTATTTGAAAATTGTTGCCCTTCGCTTTTTTCTCTATAAGCTCATCAATAAGTTATTTCGCTTTTGACATAATTTTATAAATTAAATTAATATTTTTATTTTCATATAATTGATAATTGTTTATTAGTTGGTTCATGCAATTATTTTATTGTTCTGCAATCGTCTAATATGCTAATTTTATTTCTGTATTCTGTATGTCAGTAGCTTCAAACGCTGTTTTTTTATTGTTTCATAAAAACAATATTCTCGGCAATGTAAATAAAAAAATCAAACTTTCAAATATTCTTTTTTTGTAACTATTTAGCAACGTAGTTGCATAATCTTTGTAGAAAATAGGTAACCTCCACACTACATAGGTGTTTGCCACATTGTTACAAAAATTTCGGTGCTACGCACCTTTTGTTTTTTCGTTATTTTTTCTACAAAGATAACGCAACTACGTTGCTAAATAGTTACCTTTTTTTAATCTTATTTTAAATCTGTTGAATAAGGTTAATAGTTGCAATTTTATTATTTTTTTGTAACTACAACTTTGCCAAAGTTTTAAACTTTGGCAAAGTTATATTTATTATTCTCCTTCTCCGAATTTAGTGTACTTAGTTCCATAATCTACACTAAGGATTTTAAACTCGGTACGGCGATTGAGCTGATGGCAAATGTCTTTTTCCACATCAGATTTTAAAGCTGTGATAAATGCTTCGTTAAGTATATCTCCGACTTTCAAAAAAGTATAAGTAGTAGCTATTGTTTCATCTACTACCACCGGATTTGTTTCGCCTGCACCTTTGGGAACAAGTCTTTTTTGTTCTATTCCCTTCTCTATGAGATGTGCAACTACTGAATTAGCTCTTCCTTGCGACAGTTTTTGATTGTATTCGTCTGAACCTCTGAAGTCGGTATTTGCAGTCAGCTCTATCACTGCTGTTGGATTGTCTGTCATGATAGTTATCAATTCGCCGAGTGAGACTTTTGATTCTTCACGCAAAGTAGTATCTGCAAGATTATAAAAAATATTCTCTAATTTCATGGATATTCCAAGTGGTTTCAAGTATATTTCTGTTTCCAATACGGTGTTCACTTCTAAACCTCGTGTTGTTATTTCCGAGTTCCCTTTCAAATAAGCTTTTTTGATGGCAGTAAAATAATAATCTGAATTTTCTTTTAATGTAAAATAGAAGTATCCATCAGCTGCGGTTGTCGTTTCTACAATAGAACCGTCACTGCTTTTCATTTCTATATTAACTGTTGCGAGTGGTCCATTGTTTTGTTGATTGAATACTCGTCCTTTCACTGTCAAAACAAGAGGTGGCTCCCAGAAGTAGAATATGTCGTCAGAGGTATATTGGCTTCGCGAGGAGGAGAAATAGCCATTCTTATTTTTGCCGTTAAAAATTAACCCGAAGTCATCAGAGGACGAATTAATAGGATATTTCATATTTTCTACCGTCCATTTAGTTTTGTCTTCGTTAGCTGTAGCTTTGAAAATATCTAAGCCTCCCATACCGATGTGTCCGTTAGAGGCAAAAAATATGTGTCCTGCTTCGTCAATGTATGGTGTGTATTCGTCTTCTTTGGTATTTATATCAGTAGATAAAACTGTTGGTGTTCCCCATTCGGCAGATTTATTTTTTCGTTCTATCTTCCATATATCTTTTCCACCTATTCCAAGTGTGGGATGTTCGGCTACAAAGTATAATGTTAATTCATCTTTGCTAATAAAAGGATGTCCTACCGAGATGGCGCTGTCAGCAAATATGGTGATGATTTTTGGTTCTGCCCATAGTCCATCTTTCTTTTCGGAGCAGTATATTTTACAGCCCATCTTAAAATTTTCTATTACCGAGCAACCTGTGTAATACATAGTTAGTGCGTCTTCGGTTAGTGTACAGCTTCCTTCGTCAAATTGAGTGTTGATATTTCCTGGTGCAGGGACTGCTACACTCCAGCTCCCTTTTTTGTCTTTTTGTACGTAGTAGATGTCGGTAAAAAATAATCCTGAGTTGTTGTTTATCTTGTCTCCGCCGGCAGTTTCGCGTGCTGAAGTGAAATAGAGTTGCGTGCTGTCACCGGCATAAAACGGGGCAAAATCGGCTCTTTTGGAATTAAATTGTGTTGCCTCTGCCACGAGATATCTGTCCGGATTAGCCATCCATTCTTGTGCGAGCTTACAAGATAAGATGCCGTTTTCTCCTCGCGGGTCTGTCGGCAGTAAGTCTTTGAAAGTGGAATAATTGGCGAGGGCATCTTCGTATTCTTGTTTCATCTTATTTGCATCAGCAAGATACAAATATACGAGTGGATTTTGATATTTATAGCTCGCTGCTTTTTTGTACCATTTAGATGAGTTCTTTGGGTCATTCATTTTGCGACTACATTCTCCCATTCGAAAAGCTACCTCCGCTTTGTCGGACTTGTCTTTTAACTTCGGATAGACCTTCAAATATATCTCTCGCGCCTTGTAGTACTCTCCTGCGTCCATCATCAAATTAGCTTTCTCCAACTTCCGGGACTGCGCAATTCCCTGATTAACAAACAAAATAAAAAATAATATTGAAAAAATAAATATCTTTAGATTCATAGTCTCTATATATATAAATGTTATAATACCTCTCCTTCACAAAAATTATGCAAATTTACAATAATTTAAAAATCGTACCAATGTATAAAATTTTTTTTGCAAAAGTAAACTTTTATAAGTTTTTTTTCGTTTTTTATTGTTTATTTTGCTAAAATAAATAAAATTTCTTTTTTTTTCAAAAAAGAATAAAAATTGATTAACTTTGTTTATTATTTTGAAAAAACAATTTGATAGATGGCACGAAATTATAAAAATATAATACAACGAACATTAGTAAGAATTCTGGTAGCACTTGTTGTGCTGCCTATAATTCTCTATTTCCTCTTGCAATCTACGATAGTTCAAAATTTTGTCACAACAAAAGTAGCCAACTATCTGTCCGACAAACTAAATACGAAAGTTACTGTGGGAAAAGTAAATTTTAGCTTCTTCAATTCTTTTATCATCTCCCAACTTTATATAGAAGACCTAAACGAAGACACGCTCGCATACATCGCCAAAATAAAACTAAATTTAATGTATGCAAGTGTGAAAAACAATAATTTTAAAGTCTCTAAATTTTATATAGACAGTCTCAAATTTTATATTCACTCCGACACAGTCGGAAATGCTAATATCAATTTTTTAATTGATTATTTTGCCTCCCCCGATGACACAAAAGACACGACAAAATCTCAAAATATTACCATCAGCATAGCAGATATTGAAATAACAAATTCTAAATTTTATTATATAGAAAAAAAAGACACGTATCCTAAGAATATAGTTGATTTTCAAAATATTATAACTACAGATATTAATATTAACATAACCGATTTTTATCTTAATGAAGATACTATATCTCTTAGTTTAGACACCTTAAAAATGAAGGAGCATAATGGTTTTATCCTCTACAATTTGAAAACAAAATTAATGTTTAACAACAACGAGATTTTTGCTAAATACTTTGATATAACCACAAATAACAGCCATATCTTATTTCAAAAAATACACTTGCGATACGATTCTCTCGCCGATTTTGACGATTTCCTTAATAAAGTTAAGATACAAACAGAAATATCTAAAACCGCGAAAATTAACACTGCCGATTTATCTTTCTTTGTGCCGACTTTTCAAAATATTAATGAAGATATATTTTTGAACTTCAATATTGATGGAACAATAAATAAATTATTGGTAAACAAATTAGACCTGAAAACAGGAGAAAATACGCATCTAAACTTGCGAATGAAAATAAATGGTCTCCCCGATTTAGATAATACGTATTTTGACCTGCAGCTTGACACCTTACAAACTACACGAGATGATATCACCGGCATAAGATATACTCACAACTATCAACCCGTAATTGTTATGCCTGAGATTTTAAATAATTTGAAAATAGTTAATTATAAAGCACATATTGTAGGAATTGTCAATAATTTCAATGTAAAAGGCGACCTCTTTTCCAATCTTGGAACAGCACAAACCAATATAAAAATATTACATGACTCCTCTGAAGTAACTATTGCCGGCGAAATAAATGCCAAAAATCTTGAGCTTGGAACATTTATCCAAGATACCGCTACCTTCGGAAAAGTTACTTTTGATAACAAAATACACATCACCATAGATAAGAATCAAGAATTTGTAGGAAGCACAGAAGGCACTGTTTCAAGTATTTATATCAACGGTTACAATTACCGGAATATTACACTTGACGGCATATTTTCTAACGAATCTTACAACGGAACTGTAAATATAGATGACGATAATCTGAAAACCAAGTTTGTCGGAAATGTAAGTTTTGAAGAGAAAATCCCCGTTTTTGACTTCAAACTTGATTTGATACGAGCCAATTTATTTCAACTTAAATTAGAAAAAGAAGACTCCAATTCTTACCTGAAGACAGAAATATCTGCCAAATTTAAAGGTGCTACCCCAGATGAAATAAATGGAGAAATATATTTTTCTAAACCGCTTGAATACCAGAAAAACTTGCAACTACTTAAAATAGACACATTTAGAGTTAATTCTTATATAACGCATTACACTGCCGGTAAAGAAAATAAGATAATTAAAATAAAATCCGACTATTTTGACGGCGAAATTAAAGGTCTTTTTGAGTTCGCCACACTTATTGACCAACTGAAAATTATCGCAACTAAATATATCCCGGCTCGCAAAAAAGAGAAGTCTAAAACGGAACTCGCAAAATCTAAAACCGAAGAACTAAATCCTTTTGAGCTCGTTATCCGTAGTAATTTTGAATTTAAAATAAATTTATACAAGATAAAAACTCTCACCGACATCTTTTTACCCGGTATTGACATCGCCGACAGCACATTAATTACCGGTAAATACCGAGATATGAAAAATATAGTTAATGTAGTATTCAATTTTGATACTAAATTTCTAAATTATAATGACATCATTTTCAATAATCTAAAACTGAAAGTAAATACCGAATCCGAAAAAAAAGTTAATATCAAATTTGAAACTTCCGATATTTTACTATCCGAAACAATTAAAATTGACACCTTAAAATTATCTTCTACAATAGAAAATGACACCATAGATTTTACTTTAAATTGGCTCAACAACTCCGTTAAGCTGAACCGTGGCGTATTACATGCAAAATTATGTTTTGAAAAAGATACCATTTTTAACAATGTAAATATAAATACTCAATTCTTAGAAGATACTTTCTACGTCAACAACAGCCAATGGATAATGAAAAATTTTAGAGGTCGCATAGACTCCACCGGATTTGATATATTAGATCTTAATATTCTTAATATCAAAGATAAAGAACGAATCATCGCTGCCGGAAAAGTATCCGAAAACCCGAAAGAAGAAATACTTATCCGCGTCCTTAACTTTAACTTACAAACAATCAATGGACTAATCGATGACATCAAATTAGAAGGTATTGTCCTGAGTGAGATAAAAATCACCGATGCTCTCAACGAACCGATAATCAATTCGCACAACATCATCAAAGGACTAAAACTAAATGACGTCTTATTAGGACGACTGATAGTAAAAACAGACTGGATAAATGACAGCTCAAAAATTAAAATAAATGTATTTACTCAAAGAATACAAGAAAGCAGCCGCGTAGATATTGACAGCACAACTAACTATTTAGAAACACAAACAGCAACAACAACTGACACATTAAAAAGTATAAATATTGTTGGCGACTATTACCTAAAAGACAAAACCATAGATATATTAGTTAATCTCAACCGATTTAGTTTACGAACTCTCGCACCTTATCTTAGCGACATGGTAGACCGCATCTCACCAAGCGCATATCTTAACGGAAGTCTCCAGTTAAAAGGTAGTACCGAAAAACCTATAATTAACGGAGATTTTGATATACTTGCTCTCGCTTTTCGTTCTATCCAAACAAATGTCTCTTATACTTTTCAAGAAGCTATTAAAATAAACCTAAATAACAAAAATATTAATATCAGCAAAGCTAAGCTCACTGCACTCGGAATGCCTGGACACGCATACCTCTCAGGAAAAATAGTTCATAATATGTTTGATAATATGTTCCTTGACATAAATATTTCCTCCGATAACTTATTGTTTTACAACACAGAAAAAACCGATTCTATGGAGTTCTACGGAAAAGTATTTGCAAGCGGAGAGATAAATCTATCCGGAGCCGTAGAAAATATGAAACTTAAATCACAACTCGTAGTAGATAAAGGAACGGAGCTGTATTACTTATTAAACATAGAAGAAATATCTGACGAGTTTGCCTCATTCATTACTTTTGCCATTGACTCTACATTGATAAATCCCGATTTAGAAGATATTTATAACCCCGAAGAAATGATAGAGTACACAGGAGTAGAAATGGACATGAACATACGACTAAGCCCTGACGCCAAGCTGCAATTAGTATTTGACCAGACAATAGGAGATATCATCAACATACAAGGTGAAGGAGACCTTAACGTGAAAATGAACTCCATCGGAGACGTCTCCTTGTTTGGAAAACTAATATTATTGAAGGGAGATTACATGTTTTCTATGAAAAACGTAGTTAAAAAGAAATTTGAAATAGTCAAAGGAGGAACAATAGAATGGAAAGGTGACGTAACAGATGCGGAAGTAAATCTAAGTGCGGTTTACAAAAAAGACCGAGTAGGACTATACGACCTCCTCCTCGAAAACGAATATCGTGAAGAACGAGTCCTCGTCGAATGTCAACTAAATGCAACAAATAATTTAATGTCACCAAGTATAACTTTTGACCTAAATATACCGAAAGTGCATGAACGTATCAGCGCGCAAATAAAAAACCTTGACGAAGAAAATAAAAATAAACAAGTAATTTCTATCCTAATATTAGGACGTTTTCAACCACTTCTAGGACTCACTCAAACCGAAGAAATAGGCACAGCAACACCCGGAGCAGGAGGAGTAATAAACACCTCTGAAATACTTTCTAATCAAATAAATCAATGGATATCACAAGCTAATGGCAATTTTGACATGAGTATAGATTATCAAGGTGCCGATGCCGTAAACTCCGAAAAAGTAGAAATAGAACTATCTAAGGGACTATGGGATGATAAAATTATTATCAACGGAAATGTTGGATACGGAGGCGAACTCAAAGCCAATCAATCTACTAATGCCCCAATCGTAGGTGACGTAAATATAGAGATGAAATTAAATAAAACAGGAAATGTGAAATTTAAAGTCTTTAACGAAGCCAACGACGACGACTATTATCAACGTGAAAAAGGAGCATACACGCAAGGTGCCGGAATTTTTTATAAAAAAGAATTTGACCACTGGTTCAAGAAAAAAACAGATAAATAAATTGAAAAAAATATTTTTTTTTGATTAAATAAAAAAAAAATATATCTTTGTACTAAATGAAATAATACCACATAGTAAAATTAAAAAAATAACTTCGGAATTTATAATTTACAACTACTTGATATTCAAGTAAAAGCCAAATTATAATTTATAATTTACATAACAAACATCTTATTTGATAACACGAAAATAAAAATATTAATTAATGAAAAAACTGACGCTATTTTTTGTTATATTATTGATAATAAACGATATATTCTCGCAAAGCGAATTAAATAATATCATCGCACAAGAAGAAATAATCAAAAATAAATTCTCTAAAATATTAGAACTTGACAATGACTCAGCTAAGATGAAGCTAAATGACGAAATATTAAGAACAATGGCAGACCTCCTCGTTGTTACCGAAACTTTTGATTATAATTTTGACAGTCTCAAAAACTTCGTCTTCGTCTTAAAATCAGACAACGAAAAATTTAAAATCCTCACATGGGGAATACAACTGCAAGACCTAACTTATAACTATTATGGTTATATTCAATATCTTCCTAAAAAGAAAGAGAAAATAAAGCTTCATAAGCTAACCGATAAATCAAGCACAATAACCAATCCAGATAAAGAAGAGCTTACCTGTGATAGATGGTATGGAGCCGTATATTATGAACTCATAACACACAAACATGCCAAAACAACTTATTACACATTATTAGGTTGGGATGGAAATGACGAATTTTCTAATAAAAAAATTATAGAAGTTCTGACCTATAAAAATAATTTCGTCTTCGGACACGACTTTGTACTGTACGAGAAAAAGGACAACGTAGAGTACGAGAAAAAATACAAGCGTGTAATATTCCAGTACAATAAGCAAGCACAAATGTCTCTCAAATATTCAGAGACTTATAAGGCAATAGTTTATGATCATCTATCCCCTTCGCACCCTAAATATGAAGGAAAATATATATATTACGGTCCCGACTTCTCTTACGACGCACTGCGCTTTAGCAAAGGAAAGTGGATACATATCCCTGATGTAGATGTAAAAAATGATTATTAAATAAAAAAAACTCATGGAAAATTTTATTTTACACAATCCTACCAAAGTCTTTTTTGGAAAAGGCGTGGTAGAAAAATTGCACGAAAATATTAAAAACTACGGCTCAAAAGTCCTATTCCTGATAGGTAAAGGTTCGGTCATGCGGTACGGATATTACGATATAGTACTGGAACAACTAAAAAAATCCAGATTAAAATATATTGAATATAAAGGTATTCGCCCAAATCCTGTGATAGAAGACATAAATTATGCTGTACAAATGGCTACCGAAGAAAAAATAGACCTCATTGTCGCACTCGGAGGAGGAAGCGTCATCGACTCCGCTAAAATAATATCTCTCGCCGCAGCAAATCGCAAAGACGCATGGGAGATAATGACAAAAAAAGTAGCTGTTGACAAGCAAATACCGGTAATATCAATCCTAACATTAGCTGGAACGGGCTCCGAGATGAATGCCGCAGCGGTAGTGCAGAATCTAAAACAAGAAAGAAAAATCGGATATGTTAATTCTCTCATGTACCCAAAAGAAACATATCTAGACCCAGAATTTACTTGCACAGTAGCAAATAACCACACAAGCTATGGAATAGTAGATCTCGTAGCACATGCACTCGAAGCTTTTTTTGCAGACGGAGACGCCACACTGTCCGATAAATTTGTTGGCGCAATAGTGCAAGAAGCTATGTACAATGCCCCTCTGGTACTTGCCGAACCAAAAAGCTATAAATACCGCTCCCGAATTATGTGGGCTGCCACATGCGCACTCAACGGAATAACCAGCTGCGGACGCAAAACTTCAGGAGACTGGGCGGTACACGAAATAGGACATGCTATCTCTTTCTTATACGACACCCCGCATGGAGCAACACTTTCTATAGCATACCCTGCATGGCTAAAATTCCATCTCACAAAAAACGCCAAACGAATATCGCAACTCGGAAGATATTTATTTAATGAAAACAACATCTCCGCCGAAAAAACTATCCTCAAAATAGAAACTTTTTTCAAATCCATGTCCTGTCCTACTAAATTAACGGACCTCGGTTTTATTGAATACGATAAAAACAAAATTTTAAATCTTATGATAAAAAATAATGTAACCGGACTAAATCACAAACTTGAAGCTAAAGACCTAACTGATATAGTTGATTTAATGTACTTTTAATATAATTATTTTATGAAAAAGAAGAACATATATTTTATTGTCCTATTATTTTGTTGCACTATCCTTTATAGTTGCAAAGACGAATGCAAATTGAGCATAGACACATTTAACGACTTCGGAGGAATTAAGCGTGGTAGCAGTATAGATGATGTCAAAAAAGTTTTTGGGAACCCGCTATTAGAAGAACGAGAAGACAGATACATCAGAGTAGAATACGAAGCCGAAAGTGGAATCCCGTTAATATTTTGGTGCAACGACTCTACTAAATTAGTAGAAACAATCCGATTAGAAGTATTAGGTTTAGAAGAAAATCTGCAAGCTGATATTGACGCCGCTAACAGAAAATACAATTTGAATTGCTTAGGTTCCGTACTCGGAGAATCAAGAAAACAGATAGAAACATGGCTCGGTGAACCCGGATACAGCGGAAAAGAAGAAACAGCAGACTATGTGGATTATTACTCTGACGACAACAAAACAGTAGTTACTCTAAAATACTGGTACGAGCAAAAATACCTCATGACACAGCTAAATATTAACTGGTTCTACGAATAACTATTTTAAGATATTTGAAAATTAGTCTATCTATATATTGACTAATTTTCAAATTTATTGATTCTTAAATGATTTTTGTAGAAAACTCTGCGAGAAATTGATAATCAAAAGTTTCACGCAAAATTTAAAGAACCTATTTTTTTATTGCCTAAAATTTTCATAAAATTAATTTTAAAAATTATATTTTAATTTTTTTTATTTGATTATTTATTAAAATTTTGGTACATTTGTCAAAAAAAAATATATGGAAACCAAAATAAAAAATACAACAATAGTAAAACTTCCCGA
>DYQJ01000028.1 GCA_020719345.1 Draconibacterium orientale
TGTATAACTTCCTTATTTTCAATAATTGGCTGTATAACTTCCTTATTTTCAATAATCGGTTGTATAACTTCCTTATTTTCAATAATTGGTTGTATAACTTCTTTATTTTCAATAATTGGCTGTATAACTTCCTTATTTTCAATAATCGGTTGTATAACTTCCTTATTTTCAATAATTGGTTGTATAACTTCTTTATTTTCAATAATTGGCTGTATAACTTCTTTATTTTCAATAATTGGCTGTATAACTTCCTTATTTTCAATAATCGGTTGTATAACTTCCTTATTTTCAATAATTGGTTGTATAACTTCCTTATTTTCAATAATTGGTTGTATAACTTCCTTATTTTCAATAATTGGTTGTATAACTTCCTTATTTTCAATAATTGGTTGTATAACTTCCTTATTTTCAATAATTGGTTGTATAACTTCCTTATTTTCAATAATTGGCTGTATAACTTCCTTATTTTCAATAATCGGTTGTATAACTTCCTTATTTTCAATAATTGGTTGTATGACTTCCTTATTTTCAATAATTGGTTGTATGACTTCCTTATTTTCAATAATTGGTTGTATAACTTCCTTATTTTCAATAATTGGTTGTATAACTTCCTTATTTTCAATAATTGGCTGCGAAACTTCTTTATTTAGCGGTTCAGTGATTTCCGTTTTTTCAAGTTTTTCTACCGTTTTAGCTGATTTTAGTGCAAGTTCCTTGTTTTTTTCAAGTATTTTTCTTTTTTCTTCTTTTAAAGCGGAAATTTTTTCAAAAATATCTTTATGTTCTTCTTGTTGTTTTGTATTCTGTAAGTTCTCCGGGTTTGTATCTGTTGTCGCTATTTCCTGTGGCGTTTGTTTATTTTTGTTGTTATTATCAAAAACATTTTTAATTATATCATTGCTGATAGTTTGATTATCTTGCGGTGTCTTTTTGATAACATTAAGTTTAATCAAATTGAATAATACTTTCCTGTTCGGAATGAATACAGAGGATTTTCTAAGGAGGTCGTCAAAGTTTGGGTCGTTAATCATTTTAAGATTTTTAAGATACAACAGGTGTGCTGTAGCAAAATAAGGGTATGTATTTACAAGTTCCCGTAAACCTTCTAATGTCTCACTATTTAAGAGACTTAAATCACCAATTAGTTTTTCTATTTCTTGACTTTTCATCTGTACTTTTTTAATTGTTATAAATTAAGTTTTTAATAAAAACAAATATATTAAATTTTACCAGTTAACTACGGCATCATTAAAAATTTTATCAATAATTTTCTCCAAGATAACTTCTATGAGTTGCGTTTCTATTGCGACAAAACTTTCAGTGCTTGGATAGTCTTCGTAATCAGTATATTGCCGTTCGAAGTTTTGCAACGGATTGACATTATTAGTAAATCTGACATTTATTTTAATAGTCAATCTGTTAGATGCGGCAGTTTCGTTAGCTTGTACTCCAATAGAAGTGGTTGTATATGCCACTATTTCTCCTTCAAAATAAAGGTCTCCTTTGTCCGTTATTTGTTTAAGCGGGGTTTGTGAGCTAAATTTATCTTTCAGTTCTTCGGTAAACATTTGACTGAGCGAGGAGTTTACAATCGCTGCTCTGTTCTCAAAGTACTCTATGGTTACAGTTTTAGCTGTTCCATACGATGCTCCGGTGAATGAATAAATTCCGCATCCGGTTTGCAGTGCAAAAAAAATAAAAAAACTAATAATAATCAAATTATTTTTCATTAATATTTAAAATATTTACAAGTTATACTAAGATTGTTTACGAATTTATTGATTAATACGATTTATTATTTTGATTTTCAATGATTCCTATAAATTTATTCCAGTCCATATTCTTTTATTTTACGATACAAAGTTCGTTCCGATATTCCGAGTTCTTGTGCTGCGAGCTTCCGTTTTCCATCATATTTTGAGAGAGATTTTTTAATAAGTTCTTTTTCGTTGTTAGTAAGCGAGAGTCCATCATCTAATATTTCCTCGTTTTCTAATAGTTTAACGGGTTCAATTTTGAAGTCTTTTTTCAAATATTCGTTCTCGCTGGAATATAAATTTTCAATCAGATTTTCTTGCGATTTAGAATATTTAATATTTGTTTCTTGTGCGTTCATGATAATGTTTACGGTCTTTTTGAGTTCGGTAATTTCATTTTTCATGTCAAACAATATCTTATATAGTATCTCTCGTTCTGTTGCAAAAGTCTTATTATCAAGAAATTCGTTGTTAAAAATAGCGGGTAGCTTGGCTATATCATAATTAGGCAGATATTCTTTTAGAATTTCTGCATTTATGTCCCGTTCTTCGGCGATGATAGAAATTTGTTCGGTGACGTTTTTTAGTTGTCTTACATTTCCGGGCCATCTGTATTTTAAGAGCATTTCTATTGCGTCTTCGTTTAGTTTGATAGGTGGCATTTTATATTTGTCGGAGAAGTCGGCGGCAAATTTTTTGAATAATAATAAAATGTCTTCTCCTCGTGAACGAAGCGGTGGCATAACAATAGGCACAGTATTAAGCCGATAATATAAATCTTCTCTAAATTTGCCGTTTGCGATGGCGGCGAGGAGGTCTACATTGGTGGCAGCGATGACTCGGACATTCGTTTTTAAAGATTTAGAGGAACCTACTTTTAGAAATTCGCCTGTTTCCAAAACTCTGAGCAGTCTGACTTGCGTAGATAATGGGAGTTCGGCTACTTCGTCTAAGAATATCGTTCCATTGTTTGCTACCTCAAAATAACCTTTTCTGCTGTCATGTGCGCCGGTGAAAGAACCTTTTTCATGTCCAAATAATTCGGAGTCAATAGTTCCATCGGGTATGGCGCCGCAGTTTACGGCAATATAATTACCATGCTTGCGGGAGCTTAGCTGATGTATTATTTGCGGGAAAATCTCTTTACCTGTTCCGCTTTCGCCGGTTATAAGAACTGACAAGTCGGTAGCGGCTACTTGCGAAGCAATATTTATCCCTTGATTTAGCTTGTAAGAATTACCTATTATACCGAATCGCAGCTTAATATTTTGAACATTCATGCTTATTTTTGATAAAATACAAATAAAGATGCAAATATAAAAAAAAGTATAAAAGAAATGTTATTAATCAAAAATATTTTTATTATTTTTTTCAAAAAAAAAACTTTTTCAAAGTAGCGCTGCTTTGGAAAAGTTAAATATAGTGTTCCTAATTCATTTGTGGAATTCAACTTTGGCAAAGTTTTACACAAAATACATTTTTTTTATATACAAATCAATTAGGATAGGTATATACGTCAGAGTCCTTTAATTATTTGTAACTATTTAGGGCATGTTTCATAATTGCTTAAAAGTAGTTGACACTTTTTTCTCTGCGAAACTTTGCGAATAACTTTGCGAAACTCTGCGAGAAATTGATAATCAAATATTTTCACGCAGAGTTTCGCAAAGTGTAAACTAATAAATGAAAGATGCCCTATTTAGCACCTAATTAATATATTGAATATCAACATTTTTTCTCGCAGAGTTTCGCAAAGATTTGATTATCAATAAATTTAGGTGCTAAATAGTTACAATTATTTTTTCTTTCTATTCACAAAGAATAATTTTATTCGGTTTGCAATTAAATATTGTGCAGGAACGACCACCAGCGTTAAGAAAGTGGCAAATGTAAGTCCGAAAATAACTGTCCATGCCATTGGTCCCCAGAATGAGGCATTGTCTCCACCCAAATAAATATCCGGTTT
Source organism: Draconibacterium orientale (assembly GCA_020719345.1). Taxonomy (GTDB): domain Bacteria; phylum Bacteroidota; class Bacteroidia; order Bacteroidales; family DYQJ01; genus DYQJ01. The sequence continues at coordinate 3,724 of DYQJ01000028.1, forward strand.
AAATTCAGAGAACAATGTTTCAAAGTTGATATTAAAACCAATTGCCATAGGAACTAATCCTAAAACTGTGGTTATCGCAGTCAAGAGGACTGGGCGAAGACGAGTTTTTCCGGCTTGCGTTATACAAGGGATAATTTCTTCTATTGGCAGATTGTCGTCTTTGTCAAGTCCTAACTCGGTTTTTCGTTTTGATTTTAATACGTCAATATAGTCAATCAAAACTATAGCATTATTAACTACCACACCGGCAAGCGAGATGATACCTATACCTGTCATCATCAGGACGAAATCCATTTTGAAAGTTGACATTCCTCCGAAGACTCCTATCGTACTAAGTACCACACTAAAAAAAACGATTAGCGGTTTTACAATAGAATTGAATTGTGTTATCATTATAATAAAAATCAGTGCAACTGCAATTAGCATAGCTTTCATTAAGAAATTAGTAGTCTGTTGCATATCTTCTTGTTCTCCAGTGAAAGCATAAGTATAACCATCGGGCATCTTGTAGTTAGCGAGTTCGGCTTTAATGTATTTGTTTACTTCATTTGAGTTAAACCCTTCTACTACATTAGAATACACTATGACAGTTCTTTTTTGTTCAACTCTTTTTACTTGTCCGAAGCTGTTATTTAATTTTATTTCGGCTACGGCAGAGATAGGTACACTTAAAAGTTTACCGGTATTATTACGGAACGTTATTTTTTGGTTCATAAGTGCTGATAGCGTATAACGATATTCATCTGCCAACTTCAATTGTATAGGAAATTCATCTTCGCCAATTTTGTAGTCGCTAATTTCTTTTCCGAAGAGAGAAGTTCGTATGTTCATTGCTATTTGCGAGGTAGAGAGTCCAAAACGTTGGGCTTTTTGTTTATCTACGGTAACAATAATTTCGGGTTTACCGGTTTCTATGTCAATTTTAAGATTTTCTATACCTTCTATCTTAGCTTTTTCTATTCTCTTGATAATAGAGTCGCTTTGTGAAATTAAAGTCATCAGGTCATCACCTTTCAATTCTATATTAATAGGTTTACCTACCGGGGGACCGTTTCTATTTTTTTCTACGAAGACAGAAACTCCTGCATATTTGTTATGAAAGAAATGTGTCATTTCTGACATCAAATCGGAAGTGTTTATTCCTCTACGGAATTGAAAATCAACAAATTTAATTGTAATTCGTGCTTTGTGAGTATTCGTCCCTATCGCCATTTCGCCGTCTCGTGACACTCCTTCTCCTACGGTTGTGAGATAAGATTCTATTATATCTTTGTAAGGAGTCATCAGCGAGATGAGGTCATCTTCAAAGATTTTAGTCAGCGAGTCGGTATATTCTATGTCGGTACCTATTGGAAGCTCTGCAACCACGTTTATGTATTGTGGCTGGTTGTCCGGAAATAAAGACACCTTAAGGGCTCTTACTGCGGTGAAAATAATAGAAGCAAACAAGAGCAACGTAATACCGATGAGTAAGATTTGCGGATTTCGTTTTGACAAAGAAAATTGTATAAATCTGAAATATAAATTTTCTAACTTTACAAGTAAAACATTTTGAAAATATACTGATGCTTTATATAAAGCTAAGATATAAATAAATATCATTAAAGAGCTCAAAGCGAGGAGATTGGCGAGAGTAAAACTTTTAGCGAGATAAAACGGAATAGATAAAACAGCAAAAGCAGCGGCTATTATGAGCATCTTTTTGCGGTTTGGAGCTTTAGTATCTTTTGTAGGGACTATCATACTTTCTCCGATGACGGGTATCATAACCAATGCTACTACTAATGAAGATATTAAAACTATCATCAGAGTGACCGGCAAATATTTAATGAACTCTCCCATCAGGTCGTTCCAGAAGGCGAGAGGGAGGAATGCAACAACTGTGGTAGCCGTAGAAGATATTATCGGAACAGCTATCTCACTCGTAGCTTTACGGACTGCCGACTTAATCGGCTCACCTTCATCTACATAGCGATATATATTTTCTACGGTAACTATTGCATTGTCCACCAACATGCCGAGTGCGAGTACCAATGCAAACAAGACTATCATATTGATAGTTGCTCCCATCATTCCTAATACGACAAATGAAAGCAGCATAGACATCGGTATTGCCATTCCAACTAACAAAGAATTTCGGAGTCCGAGAAAGAAGAAAAGGATTCCTACGACAAAAATAACTCCCATTATCATGCTGTTTTCTAAGTTATCAAGTTGAGAGTTTACGTTTTTAGACTGGTCATTGGTATATGTAATGATTAAATTTTCGGGAATGTGCTTACTTTCTTTTGCTTCATCAACTTTTAGCATAGTTTTTTCCACGCAAGAGAGTAGATTGTCTCCGCTTTTTTTCACTACTTGCAAAGAGACGACATTATTTTTGTCTAATCGGGCGAAACTTTTTGGGTCAGCATAAGTATCTATGACTTCGGCTACATCTCTTAGATAGACAATATTAAGATTTTCATTTTTTACAACAATATTTCTAATTTCTTCTAAATCAGTGAATTCACCTACAATTCGTATAGACCGATTCGTATTACCCATTTTTATATCTCCTCCCGACATTGTAGTATTTTCGTAAGCGATGGCGTTTTCTATATTTGTTAGACTAAGATTATAAGACTCCATCTTGTGCAAATCTACATTAATTTGTACTTCGCGGTCGTCAAGTCCTTTTATATCTACTTTAGAAACTTCGGATACTGATTCTATTCCTTCCTGCAAATATTCGGCATAATATTTTAGTTCGTCTAAGTTGAAATCGCCGGACAAATTAATGTTTACTACCGGAAAAGCCGAGAAGTCAAGCTCAGAGACGCTTGGGTCTGTTAATAAGTTATCCGGCAGGTCGCTTTTTGCCTTGTCCACTGCATCTTTTACGTCTTGCAGGACATCATCTACATTGATATTAGAATTGAACTCTACAAATACCATAGAATAATCTTGTGCCGATGTTGAGCGGACTTCTTTGAGTCCATCTAATGTTTTTAGTTGCTTTTCAAGGGGACGAGTTATCAAATTTTCTATATCTTCGGGTGAGTTTCCCGGATAAACTGTCTGCACAAAGACCGTAGGAAAATTTACTTCCGGAAACAGCTCCTTAGGTAATGAAACATAAGAGATAGAACCAAATACGAGCATCACAAATATTAAGAGATATATTGTATTCTTGTTTTCTAATGCCCAGACAGTTAATTTGAAATCGCGAATTTTATTTTTTACTTCTTCCATTTATGTTAATTTTTAGAAAGTGATATTTGTTCCATCTTTTACTACATTGTAACCGTCAGTTATAATTTTTTCGCCGGCTTCTAAACCGGAGAAGACTTCGGTATGTTCATTGTTGGATTGTCCAATTTTGATATATCTTTTGCGCGCTATATATTTTCCCTCGCTTTCTTCTGTAATATAAACAAATTGTCCGTTGACGTCTTTATTTAAGATGACCGTAGGCACTAATATTGCGCTGTCAGTTTCGTAGTCTTTCATATATATATTTGCCATCAAGTTTGGCTTAATCAATTCGTTAGTGTTGGTTATTTTAACCTTAACATTAAATGTACGATTAGCTGATTGTATAACATTTCCTTTTTGAAATATGGTTGTCTCTATTTTTATGTCCGGATATGAAGGGAATGTTAAAGTAACCGGGTCGCTTACTTTAATCTTTGCAAGATAAGATTCGGAGACATCTGCATTTACATATAGTTCATTAAGATTGACAAGCTGTAACAGTTTGACTCCCGGTACTCCAAGTTCTCCTTCTTTTTGATATATATCATCTACTATTCCTGCAAATGGCGCTTTAACTTTTGTTAGCTCTATTTGAGAGTTTAGTGTAACCAGACTTTTTTCTAATCCTTCTTTGGCGTTCTTAGCTTGCAGATATTGAACCTCGGAGCCGATATTTTGTTTCCATAGTTCTTCTTGTTTTTTGTATAACATAGTTGCTAAGTCAAGTGCATTTTGTATTTCTACTACCGAGTTTTTCAATATCTCCGAGTTCAACTCGGCAAGTAATTGACCTTTGGTAACTCGGTCACCTTCTTGTACATATATCTTTTGTATTTGTCCATTGTATTGCGGACTGATAAATGCATCGTTGATTGCCTCGACCGTTGCATTAGCTTCAAAATAATGTTCAAATTTTTGACTTTCTATGGTCAAAATTTTTACATATATTCCTTTGTTTACTTCTGTACTATCTACTAATAATGCTTCTAACTCGGCTATTTTGGAATTTAGTTCGCTGAGCTGCTTCTTGTATTCTAATATTTGCTTCTTTATTTGCTCTTGGTCAGTCTTAGGTTTACTGCAAGATGCGATAATAAAAATAAGTAATAAAAACGCATAAAATATCTTCTTCATAACTATATCTTTTAATATTAATTTCCTAAAATTTTATCTAAAGTTGCTTTCGCATTTAAAAATTCTATTACGGCATTGAAATATTTGTTCTGTGTTTCAAGCAGTTGATTTTGTGTAAGTGTTATATCAAGTGAGGAGGCAGTTCCTGTTTTATATTTTTGTATGGTATTGTTATATATCTTGGTGGCATACTCAAGAGTTTGTTTATTAATAAGATACGACTCATGTGCTGTTACAAACTTACTTTGCGCCTCGTGATATTCTAATGTCAGTGCCATCTCTACTTGTTGCTTGCTGTTCTCTATTTTTGCGAGTTCTAACTTTTTTTGTTGAACAGTGGTATGACGCAAACCACTTGTAAATAAGTTCCATTCGAGCGAAACACCTATCATATCCGGAGTAGAGAAGTTGAAAGCCGGGGCATCTAATTGTTCATTGTGATTATAAAATGCAACTACGGTAGGCAGATATTTACTTTGTTCGCGTCGCAAACTCAGTACAGATAATTGCTCTTGCGTGGTTAAAATTTGATAATCTATGCTGTTACTTGCCTCAAACTCTTCCAACATTAAGCTTGCCATATCTAAATTAGATATTACCTCGTCTAAATTCTCCGTTAATACGATTTCATTTTCAAACTCTATACCTAATTGGAATTTTATAAGACGTTCAGATATTTGCTCTAATCGTTTCATGGAGCTTAACGTGTTTTCCAGATTGGATGCAGTCAGCTTTATTTGTGAAACTTCGGTCTCTTCAATATATCCGACTTTATACATTTGCTCCATTTCAGTGACCATTTTTTGTATATTTTGATATGACGAGTCTATAAATTCTATATTTTTTTGCATTGTTAATACGAGATAGTAACTTTGTGCTATTGTCTCTTTTATGTCGCGTTGCGATTTCTCTAAGCTTTGCGTGGAGACTTGTTTCCACACGCGTGATGCTTGCAGTCCTACAATATATTCGCCGCTAAATAAAATTTGCGACAATGTTATATCAAAAGTTATATTAGATTGTAAACCAAGCTTCAGTTTAGATTCCCTTTTTTCAAAATTAGGCAACATATAATTGACGCCTGAAGTCGGATCATTAGGGACATTAAAGACGGGAATAAATGGGGTTTCTTCACTTAGGCTAAGACTGTACATTGTCATCTCCGGAACTTCGAAAATGTATTGCCACGAACCCTTAATTTTTAGCTGCGGTAAACCTATAGCGGTTGTCTGCCATATTTGTTTCTGTGCTATCTCTATGTCAATCTGCTTGTTTTTTATGTCAAAGCTATTTTCTACCGCATAATTTTGGGCTTCCGATAGCGTGAAACTAAAACTCTTCGTGCTGTCCGTCTGTGCAAAATTCTTAATGTAACTCGCTAATAATAAAAGTATTAGCAGATAAATTTTATTTCTCATAATTATTTTTATTATATAAATTTTTTTCTAAATATTCTATTCCTTTGGCGCTGCATATCCCGCGAAGATGATAGACAAAAACCTCCATCAAAATTTCTTCCTTGCTATATTCTTTTACATCTTGAAATATTTCTTCCATCTTTGACTCTATACGTGAGAGTTGCAGACGAGCTATTATTTCCGGTTTCAAATCTTGACGAAAATATCCTTCTACCACTCCTCGCTTCAAATTTTGAACGATGGAATTTATCACATATTTTCTTCGTTCTTTTGTAAACTCTTCATATATCTTAGGGTAATACTTTTGCAAATCATACTCGGTATTTTCCGGATATTGACTTATATTTTTTCGCATCTTGGCGCTTATTTGCAGCGCTATCTCTAAGGCATTCTCGCCGGTTGTTAAAATTTCTTTTATCTCTTCGCCTATTTTACAAAATTCAAATTCTATTACTTTTTTCACTAAATCTTCTTTGTCGGTAAAATATTGATATAAAGTCTTTTTTGAGATGCCAAGATGTCGTGATAAATCCTCCATTGTCACGCTTTTTATACCATATTTATGATACAATTCTTTTACTTTGCTTAATACTTCTATATTTTCTGTTTTCATGCTGCAAATGTATAATAAATTGATAAACTAAAAAAACTTTTTAACAAAAAAAAGTTTCCAAAGTTTATTTTTTTAGATTTTTAATTATATTCTTGAATATTTTTGTGGAACTCTTTGCGAAATTCTTTATGAAAGTATGCGATAAGTATTTGATTATCAATTTTCACAAAATAATGAAGAGTTTTGCAAAAAAAGTGTCAAATATTTTTAAGCATTTATTAAAATCAAAATTATGGTCTTAACTATTAATTATTGAATTTATTGGAACTGTAATTTTTCCAGTGATAATACTTATCCTAATTTATATGAAAATATTAAACCATATAAGGCATATAATGCTTATATGTTCTTATATGCCTTATATGGTTCAAAAAATTTATCACTTAAAAATTTACACTACCAATTTATTTATGAATGTGGACAAAAAAAAAGGGAACAAAAAAATGTTCCCTTTAATCTATTATGAAAAATCTATTTTAACCAAGATATGCACGCAGTAAGTTACTTCGTGAGGTGTTTCGCAATCTACGGATAGCTTTCTCACGTATTTGTCTTACTCGTTCGCGGGTGAGAGTGTAGCGTTCACCAATTTCTTCTAATGACATTTCGTGGCATCCTATACCGAATGATAGCCGTAAAATAGTTCGTTCTCGTTCGGTCAGGGTAGAGAAGGCACGTGCAATTTCCACACTTAAAGATTCTTTAATCAAACTACCGTCTGCTATTGGCGAGTCACCGTTTTCTAAGACGTCAAGAAGACTATTCTCTTCGCCTTGGACAAAAGGGGCATCGACAGATACGTGACGTCCGGATACTCGCATGGTGTCCATCACTTTTTCTTTTGGCAATTCTAATAAATCGGCAAGTTCTTCTTCTGAGGGTTTTCGTTGATTTCGCTGCTCAAACTCGGAGACCGCTTTGTTGTATTTACTCAGAGAGCTGACTTGATTAAGCGGCAATCTAACTATTCGGGACTGCTCGTTTATTGCCTGCATTATAGATTGGCGAATCCACCATACTGCATAGGAAATAAATTTGAATCCGCGGGTCTCGTCAAATTTCTCGGCTGCTTTGATTAATCCTAAGTTTCCTTCATTTATCAAATCAGGCAAGCTTAATCCTTGATTTTGATATTGCTTAGCTACAGATACTACAAAACGCAAATTAGCACGAGTTAATTTTTCTATCGCCGACTGGTCGCCTCGACGAATACGACGAGCCAATTCCACTTCCTCCTCCACTGAAATTAATTCATACTTCCCAATTTCTTGTAAATACTTATCTAAAGAGGCACTCTCTCTATTAGTAATCGATTTTGTGATTTTTAACTGTCTCATATCTTATTTTTAACAACTCACAAAGGTAATATATTTTTTTTAAATACAATAAAATATTAACATTTTTTATTCTTTTTTTACATTTACTTTTTATTTTTATTTTTTTTGTTATAAAATATTTCTTATCTTTGCACGTTATTAACTATATTTACTTTATTAATTTATTTTTATTTTATGAAAAAAATCATTTTGGGATTCATTGCTTGTTTGTTATTCATTGGTACACAAGCGTTTTCACAAGAATTGAAGTGGTATTCATGGAGCGAAGGTTATACTAAGGCAAAAGACGAAGGGAAGATTGTATTAATGGACGCATACACCGACTGGTGCGGATGGTGTAAGGTCATGGACAAAAAAACATTCTCCGAAGCAGAGGTCATGAAGCTTATTGAAAAAGACTATATCCCGGTTAAATTAAATCCTGAGCTTGAAGGGTCGTATGAATACGAGGGAACTTCATACACAGGAAAAGAACTTATCAATAAACTATCAGATGGTAAGTTTGGGGGATATCCTACTTGCTTTTTTATTTTTACAAAGACTAAAACCGTATCTATGGAGGTAGGATACAAAGAAGCCGCTGCATTTAAAGAAATTTTAATTAAAAACACAGAAGCTGCAAGCTCTACTGAAACCAAAGGAAGTTCTAAAGGAAAAAGCAAAGGGAAAAATTAATTTTGTTTTGTTTTGTAACGATGGTGTTTTGTTTTGAAACATCTTTTGTTTTTATAAAAAATATCTCATGAAAATGAGATATTTTTTTTATATGTGCTTTGTTTTGTATATTATTGTTTTTTAATTAATTACAAATTTTATATACCAAAAAGAATAAATAATAATCTTATTTTTGAAGCTTTTAAAATTACGGCACGGTGTTTGTTTTTTATGCATCGGTTTTAAAGGTTAATAGTTAGGTTAGGTTGGTTAAAAATTGCATTATGCCACTCGTAAGGGTGGCGTTTTGTATTTAAACATTTAATCTAAAATTATGGTTCTTCAATGATTTTTGTGGAAAATTAATTCTCACGCAAAGACGCAGAGACGCAAAGCAAATTAAACTAGTATTTTAAAACTTTGCAATTTTGCGTGAAAATCACAAATATTATTTAAGAACCAAAATTATTCTTTTTTCTCAATAAAAAAACACTTCTACAAACTTTTTATTTTTTTTATTCTACAAAATAAACTTTATTTGTTAAAAATTTATACTTTTGCCAAACGCAAATTTTTAAATATATTAAATGATTAGCTTAGAAAAAATAAAAAATCCCATCTTAGCGGAGCTGAATGGGTTTGAGCCATACTTTAAATCTTGTCTAAAATCTAAAGTTCCTTTGCTTGATATAATAACTAATTATATATTGCGGCGCAAAGGGAAGCAAATGCGACCTATATTAGTTTTTCTCGCAGCTAAGATGCATGGAGAGATAAATAGTGCGACTTATACTGCCGCCGCATTGATAGAACTTTTGCATACCGCATCGCTGGTACATGACGACGTAGTGGACAATTCGCATCTTCGTAGAGGTGTATTTTCTATCAACGCGCTCTGGAAATCTAAGGTAGCAGTCCTCGTAGGTGATTTTTTGTTATCTAAAGGACTCCTTTTAGCAATAGAAAATAAAGAGTACACGTTATTAGAAATAGTTACCTATGCTGTCAAAGAAATGGTAGAAGGAGAATTGTTGCAGCTGGAAAAAGCACGCAAACTAAATATCACCGAAGACATATATATAGAAATAATACGAAAAAAAACCGCAGCGCTTATATCAGCATGTGCCGCATGTGGAACAAAATCGGTCACGCAAAATGAGATTACGATAAATAAGATGAAGATATTTGGCGAAAATCTGGGAATAGCTTTTCAAATAAAAGATGACTTATTTGATTATCAGAAAAAAAATATTGTAGGTAAACCTACCGGAAATGATTTGCAAGAAAAAAAGATGACACTGCCGCTCATCGCAGCAATGGCTAACAATAATGAGGCAACAAATAAAAAGATATTCAAAATTGTTCGCTCCGACCAAAAAACTAATAAGGACATAGAAACAGTTATTAATTTTGTTCACACAAACGGCGGAATAGAGTACACAACAAATAAGATGTTAGAATTTATGAACAAAGCGCTGACAATATTAGACGAGTTTGAAGACTCGCCGGCGAAACAATCTTTAATAGATTTTGTTCATTTTACAGTAGACCGAAACAAATAAACTAAAATATTATCGTTATGAAAAAAATATTATTTTTTATCTTCAGTATGATTTTTGCTTTTGTTGCGCGTTCGCAGACAACAATATCAGATGGACAAAAAGTCACAGGAAAATGGACTAAGGCGAAATCGCCATACATCATTAACGGAGAAGCAATTATTCCCGCAGGAACAACTTTGACAATAGAACCCGGAGTAGAAGTAAAATTAAAGACCGGAACCAAGAACACTTATACAATGCGTAAAGAATTTGATTTGGGATTCTTGCGAGTAAACGGAACTTTAATAGCAGAAGGGACAACCAGCGAAAAAATACTATTCACCGCAGACGGCTCAGGTAACTGGGGCATAATATTGTTTACAGCAACTTCAGTAAACTCCTCGCTTAAATATTGTAAGATAGAAAAAGCCGGAGGTATAATTAATGCCGAAGAGATGAAGAGTTTTTATGGCAGCATATCTTTTTATATGTCTAAGGGAGAAGTAAATTATTGTGAAATATCCGACAATTCATCAGGCGCCATTCATTGTGTCAATTCTGCATCACCTAAGATAACAAACTGTATGATAATAAGTAACTTAAATGCCGGTATATATTGCAATGCAAGCGCACCAGTTATAGAAAATTGCACCATCACAAAAAACGGTTGGGAAGGAATTAGCTGCATAAGCAGCTCAAAACCTACGCTAAAAAATTCAATAATATGGGACAATGGAAAGAATAATAATTTCGGCGCAGGAACAATATCGTATTGTTTAATAGAAGAATCCGCACTCAGCGCAGAAGCCAAAAACGGAGGGAATAATATCTTTTCGCAAGACCCAATGTTTAATAATATCGCAAAAGAAGATTTCTCTTTGAAAGCCGAATCGCCTTGTGTAAATAAAAGTTCGTCTTCTACAAATCTGGGTAGCGACTTAAAATTTACCAAAGCCAGCGAAACAGCGGTTATAAAACCTACAGTTGTAGAAGACCCGAATGCCTACCTTAAATATTATGCCACCGAAATAGAAACCGAACTCAACGCCTCCGGTCTCTTTGCCCCAAAAGGAGAGTTTGAAAAAAGCGAAGATTATAAATTGAGAGTCCAAAAAGCAGAAGAATTTAAAAAGACTGTTTTAGAAAAATATAAATTAAAATATGAAAAACTAAAAGTCAGCGTAGTAAACACCGAAGATAACGAACTCCAAGAAAAAATAAAAAATTCGTATAAAGAATTTACTATCACATTCATGGACTTAGGGGTTTACAATGCCGATGACGAGTCTTTTTTTGTGACATTAAAATTTGCTGCTCCGACTACTAAGGAAGAATATATGCCAAGTCAAACAATAAAAATTCCTATCGCCGAGGCACAAAGTTTTAAAATAAACTATCGGAAAGCAAAAATAACTGCTTGCGAACAACTATTAGAAGACGGCAAAATTTATGAAATATTTAATATCAAGATAACGCATCCTGTCACAGCAACGGTCTATCCGTTTGGTTTACAGAAAGAACCTTTATATATAGAAAAAGACGACAGCGAAGAACTTTTTGTGGACGACTCCGAACTTGATGGAATCCCTAATTTGAAGGCAGAAATAAAATTTGTTGAACCCTCCGCCAATAATCTGTTGGATGCCGAAGAAACCGCTTATTTACAATTAACTATAACTAACTCCGGTACCGGCTCGGCTCTTGACATAGATATTGCTGTTACCTGTTCCAATGAATTTGGTTTTACGTTTGATAAAAATATTAATATTCCTAAAATAAAAGCAGGCGAAAAACTTAACTCCAACATAGAAATACGAGCCGATAAGACCCTGGCTAACGACTCGCGAATTTTCAATATTAAGTTTACCGAACAACGCGGCTTCCCACCGGCGCCAATAAAAATAACCATCGGAACTCAAGAAATAAAAACCCCTAAATTATATTTTGTGGAAACAGGCATCACCGAAGAATCCGGCAATAAAAATAATATCATAGAAAATGGCGAGCTCATATTTGCAAGTATTCTTATTCAAAACAAAGGACAAGGAAAAGCCGAAAAAGTAAATGCAAATATTATCATCGGGGACAAAAATATTGTTGCAGTCAAAACTACCGACTTTCCGTTGATACGTGAAATAGGAGATATGGCGCCGGGAGAAGCAAAGAAAATAAATTTCTATTTTTCTGTAAACTGGGTCTACGATGGACCCGAAGAATTGCCTATAGAAATACAACTAAGCGAGTCAAAGAAACTATATGGCGGCAGCTTTTCGCTTAGCTTAAGCACCAAGACACAAAGTATTGCTACCAACGATGTGAAAGTAGAAGGAGTATATGGCGATGACGTAGAAATAAAAGATGCCTCGCTAAGCGTAGATGTGGACATAAATATTCCCAATCTTAGCAAACCTAACAAGTACAAATATGCGTTAATAATAGGCAACGAAAATTATTCTAAGTTCCAAAAAGGACTGACCGCTACTTCTGACGTGGAATTTGCTATCCATGATGCACAAGTATTTAAAGAATATGCCATAAAAACGATGGGAGTTCCCGAAGCGAATATCATTGAACTTTATGATGGACAACGATTTGAAATGGAACGAGATATAGCAGCTTTCACCCGTTTGTCCGAACTGTCGGATGGAAAAGCCGAGTTGATAGTTTTTTATGCAGGACATGGTTTTCCCGATTCTAAAACTAATGATGCCTATATCATGCCGGTAGACATTAGCGGCGCCGATGTTACAAATGGTATAAAACTTGCAGATTTCTATCAGCAGTTGTCTGCCTCGCCAACGAAAAAAATTACGGTGTTCATTGATGCGTGTTTTAGTGGGGGAGGACGTAACGAGGGACTCATCCCGGCACGCTCCGGGGTTCGTATAAAGCCAAATGCTACGACTATCAACGGTAAAATAGTCTCGTTCTCGGCAAGCAGTGGCGAACAAATTTCTCTGCCGTATCGAGATAAAAAACATGGAATGTTCACTTACTTCTTGCTCAAAGCGATGCAAGAAAACAAGGGAAATATATCTTACGGCGATTTGTTTGATTACATAAAGTCTAACGTTCAGACTCACTCTATTACCATAAACAAGCAAGAGCAAAATCCAAAATTAAACACAAGCGGAGATGTGGAAAGCGAATGGGAAAATTGGAAAATAAATGAATAATAATAAATTAATAATTAAATACTATGAATAAAAATATTTTTGTCGTGTTTTTTGTCTTTGCATTATTTATATTGTCAGCATGTAAAAGTAATGAGAAAAATTCTATCACTGACGCTATACTTAACGACTCGGCATATTTTAAATCGCTAAAAAAAGAAGAAATTAATGCTATTAATGAACTAATAGAGAGCTTCTCCTCGCCTGTAGAAATGGCAGCAGTCATAGAAGACCTGAACATCCCGTTTGCCAAAAAATATCTGGTGGACACTAAGGTCATCGAAAATTATGATACTAATATCAAAAAAGCTCTCGGACTCGGTTTCCTTAGTGCTGATCTCGGATATCTTAATGTATATAAGCGAAACGCGATGATGGTAGAATATTTATTAAGTATAAAAAATCTCGCTGACGACCTCAGCATCGGACAATTCTTTGACTTTCAAGCACTCAAACGACTGGTGGACAGCTCCGACAACATGGACTCACTACTCTTTATGAGCATGTCAAGTTTCTATAAAATGGACTCGCATCTTAGAAAGAACGACCGCAGCTACCTCAGCACTTGCATGGTTACAGGAGTATGGACCGAAGGTTTTTATTTGATTACCCAAGTAGCAAAAGACAGCATGACCGCAGAATTGAAAGACCAAATTGGCTCACAAAAAGACATCTTAACTAATTTGATTATTGTCATCCGTCTATTCAATGAACATCCACATTTCAAAATCATCCTCGCCGAACTGAAGAAAATTCAAAACGCATTTCAAGAAGTTATTATAACTGTAGAGAAAGTAGAAGCACAAAGAATCGTTAATGACAACGGAATTATTATCATCCCAGGCGAAAAAACTACCGTACAAATAAGTGACGACACTGTAAACAAATTGATTAAAGTAACTGAAGAAGTCAGAAATGCTCTTATGAATATTAATTGATTATTGTGTGTACACTGATAATAAATAAAAATATTAAGATGGCAGAACTTATACATTTAGACTATACGTTGCTGCCTATTATTAATCGCTTTGGCATAAATTTAGGATTCGGAGAGAAAAACATTGAAGACGTTTGCGAAGAAAATAACGTCAACCTAAACTTTTTTCTGGAAATTGTTAATACATTTCATGATACTAATTATTTTCCGGAGAAAAATCTCCAAGAATTTTCGCTGCAAACAATTATTGAATATTTGAAAAAAACGCATGACTATTTCTTTAACGAGAAATTACCTAAATTAGATAATTATATCAACACTTTAAAAAACGAACACGCTGATTTAGCTAAAATTAATCTGGTAAACAATTTCTACATAGAATATAGACATGAGTTCATTGAACATATCACCTTTGAGAATAAAAAAGTCTATCCTTATATACTCTCACTCGAAGAATTGTACAGACGACAAGAACGAAAAATTTACTGTAAAGAAGAATTTACGATTAAAAATTATGCAATGCAACACCAGAACGTAGAAGAAAAACTATTTGATTTGAAAAATATTATCATCAAATATCTTCCACCATCACAAAACGCAAATTTGATAAATGCAATATTGTTTGAACTCTTTGAATTAGAACACGAACTCAATGACCACCAACGCATAGAAGACAAAGTTCTCATTCCGAAGGTCATCGCTATGGAACAAATAATATATTTTAACTGTTCATAGAAAACATATAAAATAGAAGAATATAAATGTTTTATTTATAATTCTTCTATTTCATTTATATCTATGTTATATTTCAAACCTTCTTCTTCTAACGATTGATGAAATTTGTCTATTGTCATTCTGCCGGTACGCCACAGCTTGAGTTCATTCTTATATCTTACCATCTTAGATAAGAGCCATTTAAGTTTGTCATCACTTATCGTATCCAAATCCGTCTGTTGAAGCTCGCCGATAATTAAATTGGACTCAGCACGACGCACACTTATTTCTTTTATATCTTCTATATTATTTTCTATTAGATTATCTAATCCGGAGATAAAACTCTTCTTCTTTGCCATTGTTTTTGTCTGTTTTTATTTTTTACGATTAATAATTTCTTTACACAAATTTTCGTAATCCTCTGCTCCCGTAGAACTTGGACTGTACCTAAAAATATCCAGCCCTCGCGTAGGTGCCTCGGCAAGGGAAATGTTATCACGAATCTTTGTCTCACAAACTTTCTCTTGAAAATAGGTCTTTATGGTCTCTAATACATCTCTATGCAAAATCTTGCGTTTATCAAACTGTGTTACAAACACACAAGTTATTTCTATCTTCTTATTCAACCGCTTTTTTATTTTATTGATAACCTCCACTATTTTTGCCAGCTCCTTAACTGCCAGATAATGTGCCTGCAAAGGAATAAAAACCTCATCGCAAGTAGTTAAAGCATTGGTAGTTAGTAAACCAAGAGAAGGCGGACAATCTATTAAAATAAAATCATAAACATCTCGTAAATTAGATAATGCCTCATCTAAAATAAATTCTCTACCTGCCTCCGAACTAAGTTCCATCTCGGCGCCTGATAAATCAAGAGTAGAAGCCACGACATCCAAACGCTCGTAAATATTGATAGGTAAAATCGCTGACTCTCCTTTAAGAACCTCATAAATAGTAGAATCCGGCTTGTTGATACCATAACTCAACGTCAGATTTGCCTGAGGGTCAAGGTCTATCAATAAAACCTTATAACCTTGATTAGCAAGTCCGGCGCCTATATTTACAACGGAAGTAGTTTTGCCGACACCTCCCTTATGATTACTTATAGATATAACTTTTCCCATATTCTCATTATTACATTGTTAAGTTACAAAAACTATACTTTTTTTTGTTAAAAACAAAATTATTTTCAATTATTTTGTACAAATTTAATTCTTTTTTATTAATTACTAAAAATAGCTCAATGATTAAATATATTTTACGAAGAAATTACAATAGGAGAGTAAATTTTGAACTTTTCCAAAGTCGTAACACTTTGGAAAAGATATATGACCAAAATTAGTTGTTTTTGAAAAAACGTTTCTGAAAAATAAGTATTATTATAACCGCAGTCGTGATAGAAGCATCGGCAACATTGAAAATAGGACTAAAAAAAGTAAATCTATCCCCGCCTATAAAAGGAAACCACTCCGGATACGAACCGCTAACTATCGGAAAATAAAACATATCTACGACATTACCATGTAAAAAACTGCCATAGCCACCCGCCTCAGGAAACAAAGATGCCACCTCCTGATTGGCACTATATATATTTCCACTCTCGTTAAAAATAATTCCGTAAAAAGCACTATCCAACAAATTGCCCAACGCACCTGCAAAAATCATTGACAAACATATAATATATCCGAGCGGTGCCTTATTTTTATTTATCTTGTAAATGTACCATGCTATTACAGTTATAGCAATCGTTCTAAATATACTTAATATTATTTTCCCTTGCTCAACAGGTATTGTCATGCCAAAAGCCATGCCGCGATTCTCTATAAAGCGCAGCTGCATCCACTCCATAGGCCATCCCCAATGTTCATAACTACTCTCGCCGATAAGCATATTTGTTTTTACCCAAATCTTTATTGCCTGATCTACAAACAATATCAAAAAGACTATTAATGACGACTTTAAAATATTACTCATCGTAACGCTACTTTGATTGTTTGTTCTTCGCATGTATGCTCAAAGTAGCATGAGGAACGGACTTCAAACGCTGTTTATCTATCAACTCGCCAGTCTCCCTACAAATTCCATACGTCTTATTTTCTATACGCAGCAAAGCATACTGTAAACTCTCTATATACTTGAGCTGACGCTCCGCTATCTGACCGGCTTCTTCCTTAGACATCACATTAGCACCCTCTTCCATCACTTTAAAAGTAGGCGAAGTATCAAAAATATCATTACCATCAGAATGATTTAATATGCCTTTATACATCTCGTAACTCTCCTGTGCCTGTGCCAACTTCTTTAAAATTATCTCCTTAAACTCTGCCAAATCCTCATCCGAATAACGTTTTTTTATTTCCATTTCTAATATATATTTTTTAAGTGTGTATTTTTTTCGCAAAGATATATAAATTTTTAAAAAAAATATTATTTTATTCAAAAAAATAAGAAAAATCTTTATTATAAATTGTTTTTTTCAAATAAATATATTATTTTTACGTTAATTCACGTAAAATATTGAAATTATTTATTTTTTAACAATTAATCATTGAACTTAAATACTACAAAAATGAAACCTTTATTTTTTATTTTTATTTTTATTTTTATTTTTATTAATACTAATAATGCAACCGCGCAAATCATCCTCTACGGAGAAGAATTAAATGATAAGCAAAGAGTCGCTAAAGCAAGAGTTGTCCCAGCTGACATACAAGGAGAAGATACTTTATTACAAGTAGTTCTAAAAGATATAGTAATATTCCCAGTACGAAAATTTAAGAACGAAAAACAGCGAATACAATATACGCGGCTAATGTATAATGTCAAAAAAGTATATCCCTATGCCAAAATGGTCAACGTAATCTATTCCGAAATAGAAACTGAAATTGCAAACGCAGACTCGAAAAAAGACGTGAAAAAATATATTAAAGAAAAAGAAAAAGAACTTTTTGACAAGTTTGAAAAAGACCTCAGAAACATGACTTACTCGCAAGGACGAATACTTATTAAACTCGTAGACCGAGAAACAGGAACTACTACTTACGAGGTCGTCAAAGAACTAAAAGGATCGGTAAGCGCTTTTGTCTGGCAATCGGTTGCACTATTATTTGACTCCAATTTAAAATTAGAATACAATCCAGACGAAGAAGACAAAATGATAGAAGAAATTATCGCAATGATAGAAAACGGATTATTATAGGACAATTATGCGTCAAATAATTTTAGATTATCAATTTCTCGCAGAAATGACAGAGATTTGTATTTAGACCAACAAGAAAATTCTGTAGAGAAAAACTTAGACACTTTTCATATAAAAACTACATAAAAAAATGAGATAAATTTTGTAAAAAGATAAATTTGTTGTAAAT
>DYQJ01000239.1 GCA_020719345.1 Draconibacterium orientale
TTTTGTAACTATTTAGCAACGTAGTTGCTAAATCTTTGTAGAAAATATGTAACCTCCACACTACATAGTTGTTTGCCACATTGTTACAAAAATTTCGGTGCTACGCACCTTTTGTTTTTTCGTTATTTTTTCTACAAAGATGACGCAACTACGTTGCTAAATAGTTACTTATTTTTTAATTGTGAAGCAAATATTTTGTTTTCAATTAGTTATTTAACTTTATATAAAGTCTTTTCGCCGCGTTTTTGATTCTTATTTTTTGCGGCAAATTCCATAGCTCTACGTTTTAGTTCACCTGATTTTTGATGTACTTTTAACATTTTTACTATTTCACGAGCCGAGTAAGCGTTTGCATTGGTTTCGGTGCGTACAGTCCAGAAGTCAGAAGCTTGATTTTTAATCGGTTTACCGCTTTTTACTAAGCTCTTTGTAGGCGGTGTAGGAGGATTTATTATTATCCCGTTTTCTATTCGTAGAGGCGTTCCGTCATCATAGGTATAATAAGCAAAGTTGTTATCTTCGTTAGATTCAACAAATTGGTCAAAACCATCAGCGATGATAATTAAATAATAATCTCCTGTTACATCCGGCATTTTATAAGTCCAGTTAAAAGGTTCATTTTTTCCGGTAACAACATACGAACAGCTCATTGTAGAAGGTAAATCTACGTAATTATACCAGTATCCTTGTGCTGAAACATCTGGATAACTATCCATTCCTGCATTTTCACCAGGTGAACCATAGTCGTCAGAGTAGTAGTCAAATAAAACTACTTGATAGTCGTCTCCATCATAAGCGTTGTACAATAAATATATAATATTCCAGTCTTCAGAGGCAACTATATCTGTTTCACCTGTGTTATAAACATTGTAAACAGCTACACGCCAGCGTGGGTCTGCCGAATCATCAGGGAAGAAGTCATCGTAATAGTCTACGTCAAAAAGTTGCCATGCCATTAGGTCAGTGCCTGAAGTAGGGTCATCTACTACGTCGTCATCGTCTGTATCTGGTTCGCTTTCTTCCAATTCAGCAATGTAAGCACCGTAACAAAAATTAGAAGTTTGGCAGAAATAATCTTGGTCTACCCAGATAAATCCGTTGTCTCCCCATCCTGTTCCCCAAGAGTTAGCTACTCTGAAAGCGCCGTTAGCACCTTTTGTGTCGTCGTATCCGCAAAGTATCATGGCATGATATGCGTGTTGTCCGGTGTAACCGTAAGTTTGATAATCAAGGACAGCATCGCTTGTGCATTCCATAAATTGCTCACCTAATTTAGCGCCGAAAGTAATAGCTTTTCCGTTAGCGAGATAGGTTTTCAATGTAGTTTTATCTACCGTTATTTCACGATAACTTTTAATTTTGTGCTTGTTCGCATTGGTAGTCCATGCGCTTTCAGGTGTTCCTGAGCAGTCTCCTAAATCGGTATATGGTACAGTCGCCATAGTTGCTATACCTCTGCTAATCATCACATCATACGCTGATTCAAAGTAAGTACCTCCGCAATCTGCACCTTTGCTGCCGCTTGGTATTGACCAGAAGAGGTCTTTTGCACTGTAAGTTTTATCGCCTCCGGAAGGATTTGTATATCCACCTCTTTTGGCTTCAAGAAAAGTTCGGTGATTGTAACCTGTTGCCCACGCTACGCATGTGCCGTATGCTCCTTGGTCACCTATTGCAGGAAAATAATCTAACACGTCTGCTTTTTCCGGTAGAGTAGCCGAGCCGTAAAAAGTACCTAATGCGATGTCGTCTTCTATTTCACTATTATCATCTACATTATTATTGACTCCATATCCGAGTGCATATTTAAGAGAATCTAATACAGGATCTTCCACGTCTTCTAACACATCACATGAGTTGAATACTATGCTCATAAAAAATAAGCTCATTGCGAGCATCAAAAACCACGATTTCTTTTTCATAAAAAATTTAATTTAGGTAAAAAATATTAATATTAATTTGTTTTCAAATCTGTAGTTGTGCTGATATAACAACTATCTAATTTTATATTATCTTTTTCTTTAAGCTTTGATAAGTCGGGCTTAACCGAAAAAGTTGTTCGTTCCATCTTAGTACCTTGCTTGAACGTAGAATTATCAAAATTAGTATTACTATAGAACATTATATTTTTAAATTCTATTGTAGTGTCTGCTTGAATACTAATAAATTCGGCATTAGCATGAAAAATAGCATTGTTAAAATATGTGCGATTAGAAAAGACGGCATAATTGCTACTAAAATTTTGCATCATTTCTGAGTCCGTAAAGTCGGTGTAACCATGAAATTTAGCTGCTGCAAAATTAGATTTTTGTTTAAAGATGATACTTTTTAACATGGCATTTTTAAAGAATATAGATTTAAAAAAACTCACGTCTCCGTAGAATACCGAGCTGGTAAATGCGACATTCTCCTTATAATTGGTTTCGGTAAAATAGTTCTCGTTTCCGTTAAAATACACTCCTTGGAAGCTGACAAATTTTTCAAATTGCGAAGACGAAAAATTAGCGAACTTATCTATCACTGCTTGTTGAAAATTAACTGTGTCCATGAAATTGCAACTCGTAAAAGTTAAATTTCGCTTGAAATTAGTGGAATATGCTATTTTATCGGATATTTTAAAAGCCACTATTTTGTTCTCAAATTTGCAACCAATGAAAGTAATAGACGAGTTTATTTCGTTCATTATCATGGTATTAGACATAACATAATTATTCTGTATCTTAGTAAAATCCAAGTCGCCGACAATAGTTTTATTTACCAAAAAAATATTCTCATTTTTGTTGATAGCCGAGATTATGTCTTCGGTTTTAATTATGTCGTCTTTAAAATTATTTTCCTTACACGAAAATAATAACAGGTTAAAAATCAATAGGTTTGTTATCAACAGCATTTGTATTTTTTTCATCTTCTTCTGCTTTTATATTGTTATCAAGTAAAATATTTGTATTTTCAATATTCGTAGTAATTCTAAACTCCGAGTCGGAGACGTGTTGTTTTATCTTTTTTAGTCCAAAGATATACATATAAATTAAGTAAGGTATAAAGAATAACAGCACCCAATTAATATTAAGGAATATAATAAAATCATAAATACCATGCAATAAAATAGGAATTAATATGGCTTTGAGAATGTTCGCCGATTTATTGTATTCTTCTAACTTAGCTAATCCTAAGTAAAATCCCATCGTAATTCCAAAAATAGCATGTGCGGGGACAGCAGTGAATGCTCGCAATACTCCGGTACCTGCTCCTCCGTCTATGACATATAAAATATTTTCTACTGTTGCAAAACCGAGAGAGACAAAAACTGCATAAACAATACCATCATATTTCTCATTAAAATTTTTATTTCGCCACACTAAGAGTAAGAATGCGAGAAATTTAAAAGTCTCTTCGGTAAATGAAGCAACTACGAAAGAATGAAAAAATGCAGTCATAAAATGCGGAAAATTAGATTCGGCATAATTTTGCCATATATATGTAAAAAATTCTTCTACCGGCAGGATAGGTAAAACGGTCAGACAACCGGCAATAAAAGTGCGCAGCAATATTCCTATCGGTTCTTTTTCGTACTTGTCCCGAAAGTATATATAAAAAACTATTATCAATACAGGTGCTAAGGCAATAATTATTAATTTCATAAATTCTTATTAGAGGTTATTAATTTTTTTGCGTTTTTGTGGTGAATTGATTATGAGTAATTTAAACCGCAAAAACACAAAGACGCCAAATCAAAATAATAAATCTTTTGTATTTTTTATATCATATCAGTTAAGATGATTGATATACTAATAAGTTGCAAATATATTAAATTATTTTTATTTGTCATTAAAATTTAAAATTATTTTATTATTTTTTGTTAATTTTGTTTTTTATTTGTACCTTCGCAAAACAATTATAACTTAAATATATTTTGAGTTTTTGTAAACTTTGGAAAATGTGTAATACAATAGATTAAACGTAATAAAAAATATAATCATGGATGATATACAAAAAAAATTATCGCCATCACAATATCTAATAGATGCTGTGGCTAATTCGGAGCTATTGATAGTCTATGCTGCCGAGCATGGATTAGATATTCAAAAAGAACATTTGAAAGTAGTTATAGAAGCAAAAGAAGCTTATGAAAATGATGCGTGGAACAAAGAAATAGAGATAGAATTTTGGATAGTTTATAAAAATCTCTCTCGTCTGGCGCATCCCATATCTATTGACAGTCTTAAAGCAGCACAAGAGACCTTTATTAAACAGCCGAATTTCTTTCAACGGCTAATAAAAAAGAAACGAAGAACTACTTTGACACATAGGTCTGTCCGATTTTATACTCTATTTGCAATAGCATCAATGATTTCAATGTTATCTATTTATATTTATTTCTTCATTGGAACTCTACGATTAGATGCCATATCGGATAGTAAAAAAAAGATGACCGAGATGGAGACAAGACTCGGAGAATTACAAATTATCATCGGGACTGACCAATCTAATAAAAGTGCGCTTCTTGAAAAAGAAAAACTTGAAAACGAGTTCATAGAAGAAGATATGAAAAAGGCAAGCAATATCAAACTTTTAGAAGAGTGGATAGTGCTTTTCCGTTATATTATTACTTTTGAAACATCTAAGAAGGAGACCTCGCCAGATGCCGAACCGATGGCTACCTCGCCTGCCATGCGCTTTATTGACAACTCAATAGGGGTTATTCAAGAAGCACAAAATTATGTTTTGATATTAGGATTATATATTTTGCCACTCTTCTTTGGACTACTTGGAGGGATTACGTATGTATTAAGAGACCTCGTGACACAAACGAAAAAACTCATCTTTTCTAAAGAGACAAATATAAATTATACCTTACGTATTCTGCTCGGAACTCTTGCCGGACTTGCAGTGGGACTGTTTTGGGGTGACATCAAATCTCAAAACCAGTTAGAAGTACTGGAATCATTAGGTCCATTAGTAGTGGCGTTCCTTGCAGGACTGCTTGTAGAATATGTTTTTAACGGAATAGAGCAATGGGTATCCGCATTGATTAACCGTTCACTTGAACCAAAAACGGAGAAAACGGAGAAATCAGAAAAAACAGAGAAAACAGAATAAATTTTAAAAAATCATGAAAAAATATTTTTTATTATGAAAATAAGATTTTTGATTATCGGCTTTGTCCTCCTGATGGTAGCGGCTTGCGATGAACCTATTTATAACATAACAATAGAAAACAAATCGGGATATGATATTTATTGTTATCCGAGTAATTTATATCCAGACACTTTTCTTACAAGTGTTAGTGTCAGCAGAATGACAGCGAAAAATGTTTACTTAGTGCTAACTTATGAAACTAAGGAAATAGAAGCTATCGCATACTGCGACAAAGAAATATGGGAGACGTACGTTAACAAAGACACATTAATTATTTTTGTCTTTAAGAAAGAAATTATCCAAGAAAATGCTTTTGATACAGTTATTAAATATGACCTGATACATAGGAAATTATTTATAACTTATCAACAACTGACGGATAATGGTTGTGTTGTAAGAGTTGATTGATAAAACATAAATCTTAATAAGATGCAAACACCAAAAGAATTAAATCTCGGATATTCTGATTTTAAAAATATCATAGAAAATAATAACTATTTTGTTGACAAGTCGTTACTGA
>DYQJ01000418.1 GCA_020719345.1 Draconibacterium orientale
TTTAGTTCAACAAAGGCTATATGCAATAAGGGTTTTAGTGGTAATTCGAGCATTTTGCCCCGCTCAAACTTCGGTGTAGGTGGACATGATAGTAGCCCGCAATCCCTTACTGCATATAGCCTCAACCGTTAGGCGTAATGCTATGGACGACCATAACAAGTAGCAACTCCACAGACAAAAAAGATGCAAAAAACTTGTTTTTACAAAAATACTTCATATATTTGTACCATATTGTTATATATAGATGGTTGCAGGTCTATCTGCAAAAACTTAGATAAAGACAAAAAGAACATAAAGAGAGCCATCCTGATAAAGTTGATGGCTCTTATTTTTTTAATATAAATTCATTATAAATATAAATCAATATGGCAAAAGCACAGTTCAATTCGGAACTTTTTAAGTTCGCAGTATTTCCAAATTACGACCAAGCAATAACTTTCTTAGCTGACACTCTTGCAGATGGAGAGGATTGGGATTTTTCTGACACTGTTACTAAAAGCAATGGTATTCTAAAAAATTATCTTGAATTTACATTTAGAAAGTTACTTCAAGAAAAAAAAGTTCGTTTCACCTCAGACAATAAATTCGCTTGCTTTAATACTGGACTTGTAACTGAAAACTTAGAAGATATTTTTGCGTTTTTTGAGGAATATAAAAATCCAAGACCTGGATTTACAACTCCATTTTGTTTTAAAGCATTTTTAAAGAAAAGTGACAATAATGTGCTAAGACATTTTTCACATTCAATTCCAGACGTTGCAGACTTTTTTGACAAACCTGAATTATTAATTTTCAATCCGAAATGTGATTTAATTCCAGACTTAGACCATATTATTAAAGATAATTTATCACGTTTTCCCGCCCATCTTCAAAAAGCTGACGATGCAGAATTACGAAGACAATTAGTTGGAGCAATAGATGAAGTCAAGAAAAAAGTAAGGACAAATTATAAAATTGCAGTTCCTCAATATTACGACAGTAAAATTCAACTATTACTGCCAATGTGTTTGACATCAGGTTCCCCAAATCCCGACTTAGCTTTAGTTATTCATAAATTAAACGACAGTACATATACAGCAAGGACTTGTTTGACACTAAAAATGGCATATAACAACGCAAGACTAATTGTAAAACCGCAAAGCAACTGGCTGAAACCATAGATAGAAAATCGAGTAGGTAAAGGGGAGTCTCACCCCTAAACCTCTCACAGAACCGTG
>DYQJ01000240.1 GCA_020719345.1 Draconibacterium orientale
GAAAGAAACCGCCTTTTTTCAATATTTTAACATACATATTGTCGTCAGAACTTGTATAACGGTAACGTATTGCAAGGGCGTTAGTTAGTGAATCATATTCGTCTATAACCAAATATAATTTGCCATTTACGGCGGATATTAATTGACAAGTACTTAATATTGCTTTCGCCGCATCAGATTCATAATTCGCTTTTAAATCTATAATTTGCTGCTTATTTAATTTTAATAAATCTTGATAATAAACTAAAAAACCATAAATGCTTTGGGCAATATGTTCGTCAAACGATTTTTTGAGTTCCGACTCCGACATTTCTGAATAAGCATACATACCCGAAAAATCAAGAGGTAGAAAATAATATTTATTATGATTTTTTGTTGGATTCTTACCTATGTATAATTTCCCGAAAATCTCTTGAAATCTATCTGCCATTTTTATATCATAATAACAGCGTAACATCTCTGTAAATAAAGACTTTCCAAACCTGCGAGGGCGAAGAAAAACTGGAAATTTAACACGTTCCAATTTCTCTATATACATTGTTTTATCAATGTAATAAAAATTTTCGGTTACTATTTCTTCAAAATTGGATAAACCATAAGGCATTAATCGTTTCATAATAATGTGTTTTTTTGTTTTTGCAAATATATAAAAAAAAAATTGTTTTTATTAAATAATAAAGTACTTTTTTTGTTTTATCGTATCCCCTCAAAAGTACATGGTTAATCAATTACCAACCAAGATAACAAATTGTTTTAATTCTAATTCTGTTATTGGATATGTATTTTGAAATATTGTAAATATGTAAAATTAAAAAAATAAGTAATGGGTTGTTTATAAAATCTTAATTTTTCTATGAGTCTATGTGCCTATGTGGTTTAATTTTACCATATTATACACAAAACCTTGTAATGTGTATAATAAATGTTTGCACTATTGCCTTGGCAGGCAGAGTTTCACAATTTAGCTGACATATTACTCCTTACCTACTTGTTTTTTATTTGGATAAACATAAAATAATTATTTTTTAGTATATATCTTTTTATTTTATCATTATTTTTAATATTTTTACCATGTATCTTTGAATTATATTTGAAAAAAATTTTATATAGCTGTAAAAAACATGGAACAATTTAAGAAGAAATTTTTAGAAGAAGCAAACGAGCTGGTAGCAAAATTAGAAATATCCTTACTTTCTTTTGAGTTAGACCTTAAAAATAAGAGAATTGTAGAAGAGATATTTAGAATTATGCACACTTTTAAAGGAACAAGCGCTATGTTTGGTTTTGAAAATATCAGCGAATTTACGCATTACTTGGAGAGTATCTATGCGGAGATACGTGATAATAAAATAAGTGCCGATAATAAAATCATTGAGCTCTCCTTTGAGGCAATTGATGTTCTAAAATTAATGATTTCCGAAGATAAAAATGCGGAATCGCTGGCTAATAAAGTCTTAGCACAGATAAAAAATTTTACGGTCATCTCTCAAAAGCCGCAAACGAAGATAGAAGAAAAGATGTCAGCAGAATTAAATCACAACGAACAGCCGACTTATTATATCATCTTCATGCCGGATACTAATATTAATGAGTCGGAAATAAATTTTATCCATCTCTTCTCCGAGTTAGATAATATGGGACTTTTTTCTATTGTCAATCATGTTTTTCCGAAAATAGAAGTAAATAACGAGTATGATAATGAGTGGGGAATTTATTTGTCCTCAAGCAATTCTGTTTTTGAGATAAAAAATTTTTTCAATAAATATCCGATACGCTATTCTATATTGCAGGTCTCTAAATATAATTTATTCTTTCATGACGAGTTTATTAGAAGATTAGATGTCCTCAAAAAAAATCCTTCCGAAAAAGTTGCAATACAAAAATCTATCATGCACGATGTTAAATTTTTAACTGACGAGAACGACTTAGAAGACACAATATTTTTATTTTCAGATGAAAAAGAAGAAGAAGAATCTGCGAAATTCTTGATTCAGACAGCAACGAAAAAACATGAAGAAAATGTACAAAAAAATACGGAGAAAATACAAAATCTCTCTAAACAAATCACCTCGCGAGTATCTGTTGAGTCTGATAAGCTTGATAAATTAATGTATCTCGTTAGTGAGTTGATAATCAATAAAGCCGAGTTTGAAATACAAAGACAACGAAAAGATTTTTCTAATTTTGATGCAACTATAGAAAAATTAGACAAACTTTCGCGGCAGTTTCGCGATATTACCCTAAGTATAAGATTAGTGCCTATCAATGACATGATTATGCGTTTTCAACGACTGATACGCGATTTGTCTAAGGACTTGGGTAAAGAAGTGAACTTTATCACGCAAGGCACTGAAATAGAACTTGATAAAAATGTTATAGATAATCTTGGCGAACCAATAATGCACATAATACGAAATTCGCTTGACCATGGAATAGAGATGCCCGAAGTTCGTGAGCAGAAAGGGAAAATGGCTAAGGGAAAAATAGAATTTAGCGCTTATAATCTCGGTGCCAATGTAGTCATAAAAATAAAAGATGATGGAAAAGGTATTGATAAACAGTTTATTGTAGAGAAAGCCATATCTAAGGGCTTTATTACCAAAGATGTTAATCTGACGACCAAAGAAATTTACGACCTCATCTTTTTGCCCGGTTTTTCTACTGCACAAAGCTTGACCGAAGTATCCGGAAGAGGAGTAGGAATGGATATAGTTCGCAAAAAAATAGCTGACCTCAGAGGTGAGATAGTAATAAATTCTGAAAAAGACAAAGGCACAGAAATAATAATCAAAATACCGATAAGTCTTTCTATATTAGATGCTTTGTTAGTAAGAATTGATACGTTGTTCTGTCTGATACCGCTCGATTTTATTGACAGCTGCCAAGAAGAAAGCCATGAGAAAATAATGAAAGCCTCAAATAGTAGAATCATTATAAATCAAGAACTTATACCTTTTATATATCTAAGGAGCTTATTTGGACTGCATGATAATATTCCGAGCCGCCAGAGAATAGTAATTATTCACAGCTACGGACGCAAAATAGCGCTCATCGTAGATGAAGTGCTGGGAGAACATCAGGCAGTTTTAAAGTCGCTTGGTGAGCTATTCAAAGACATAGAATACGTCTCCGGCGGAAGTATATTAGGTAGCGGAGATGTGGCAATGGTATTAGATACAAATAAATTAGTTGAAAAACTTAGCCACCGTTAAGATGAAAAAAATTCTATATGTATTGGCCGGAAATTTATCCACCACTCCGCGCGCGTTGCATTCTATTTTAACAGCAAAAAAAGATTATCTGATAGATATTGTGTCTATCAATAGAAGTAATTACTGGGCAAAAGTAGATGACGAATTGATAAAAAAATATAATTTCAATTATAAAACTATTTCGCTTACCCGCAAACCTTTTATGCAATGGCTAACAGCTACGGCAGTAAATAAGATAGCGACATTTTTATATCCATTATTAAAAAACAATCTTAAAATAACAGCATATACCAGCAGTAAGGCATCTTTTCTTTTAAATCGGAACTTGACTAATAATAACTACGACCTGATAATAGGACACAGTTATGCAGCAATTTTTCCTACCTATCTGCTTTCCGAAAAATACAAAATACCGTTTAGCATAGATGTAGAAGATTTTTATCCAGGCGAGACTATTAGTAAAGATACTATAAATGAGAGTAATAGACGAAAATTACTTTTAAAACATATTCTGCCAAAAAGTAAATATTTCACGTATGCTTCTCCAATGATAGGCGAAAATATTATCAATTTGTTAGATAAAAATAAGCTTCCCGAAAATTTCTTAATCAATAATTGT
The DNA here is from genome assembly GCA_020719345.1 of Draconibacterium orientale. Classification (GTDB taxonomy): domain Bacteria; phylum Bacteroidota; class Bacteroidia; order Bacteroidales; family DYQJ01; genus DYQJ01. The sequence goes on from DYQJ01000240.1 coordinate 3,832, forward strand.
TTCTTTAAAGAAGATTTTGAACTTCGTAAAAACAACACTGAAAAAATCAGATTTGTATGGTTTTCTCAAACTATAGCTCACAAACGAGGACTTGAAATAGCACTTCCTGCACTCGCTAAGTACAAAGGAAAAGTGGAAGTTGTATTATATGGAGTCTTGAAACAAGAATTTTATGATACTTTTTTATATCAATATACTGATTTCCTTATTATAGAAAAATCGGTCACACAGAAGGCACTACATCAAAATTTATCATTTTTTGACATAGGACTTGCTATAGAATACGAAGCCGATTTTAACCGCAAAATAGCACTTACCAATAAAATTTTCGCTTACGCACAAAGCGGATGCTACATATTAGCAACCGACACAGAGGCACAAAAAAAGTTTTTATCTGATAATCAAGGTCTTGGAATTATTTGTGAACAAACAATACAAGATTTTGAAAAAAAAATACTTACAATAATCACTAATATAGAGCAAATTCGGACAGATAAAACAAAACGTTTTAATGACTGTTTAAAATTTGATTACCTAATAGAAGGACAAAAATTATCTAAGCAATGGCTAAAATTTTAACTTTGTGTCTAATTAATAATCAATTAGCCACAAAGACACTAAGAAAAACTAAAATTATAACCGTTTAATCTTTTATTTTAAAATCTACTCTGCGGTTTTTAGCACGTCCTTGCAAAGTGGAGTTATTGTGAATAGGCAATTTATCTGCTTCCGCTTTTGTGGTTATCTGTTGTTGATTTACACCTTTAGATTTTAAATATTCGGCAACTGCATTAGCCCGTTTTTCAGATAATTTGGTATTGTATTCTACACTTCCGGTGTTGTCGGTGTGTCCACTTATTATGACTACTAATTCGGAATTAGCTTTTAATATATTAGCTATCGTGTCTAATGTATTTTTATAACTCGTTGATACTTCGTATTTTTCAAGTAAGAAGACTATTTTTTGTTTGCTGATATAATCTTTTTCGGCGGTCAAGTCTTTATTTTTTTGTTCTATTTTTACGTCAGTTTTTGGTTCTATTTTTATCTCCGGTTCTATTTTTGTGACAAGAGTATCTGGGTCATTTTTTTCAATAATAACAACTTCTTCTATCGGTTTCGGAGTGAAAGCCACAAAGACATCTGCTTCTCCGATGACATCTGTACGTGTGGAAGTGAAAAAATGATAGTTTTTATGTTTAGAATAATACATATCATCGCTTGGCGAAGAGAATGGATACGCTAAATTAGTTGGGTCAGTCCATTGATTATCAGAATTTTTAATTGACCTGAAGATGTCATAACCACCTATTGAATTGTGTCCTTCGGAGCTAAAAAATAAAGTGTCATTGGTTGCATTGACAAAGACGCTTTCTTCGTTATAAATAGTATTAATTTTTTTTCCGAGATTAACAGGTTTAGAGTACGAGTTGTCGTCTTTTCGTATGGTCATAAAAATATCTTTTTCGCCGATAGTTCCTTCGCGGTCGGAGATGAAATATATAAATTTTTCGTCTGCAGTTAAGCTGACAGACGTTTCTTGTGCTGTTGTATTAATAAACGGCAATTCGCTGCTTGTTTTCCATTGATTATCAACAAGTTTCAACTCGGAAATATCTCCGTTATTATTTGCGTTATAAATATAGATTTTATCGCCCGATTTAGCAACCCCTACGCATACGTCAGGTGAAGCCGAGTTTATTTTTGAACCTGCGTTATAAGTATTTGGTAGCGTATAAAAATAGTGACCAAAATTCAAATTTACTGATTTTTCATA
>DYQJ01000419.1 GCA_020719345.1 Draconibacterium orientale
TTAGAAAAAACTTACGAATAAACGACTGATAAGTTAAGACGTGTTGACAAAAAACATAAAAGTATATATTTTAAAACCGTCGTTGACTTAAGCCTTGTGAACTTAAAGTCGTTTTTTTCATAAGAAAAACCGCTGAATTATACCAGCGGTTTTTTTTTGCTAGTGTATTCATTAACCGCCTTATAAAACAAGGCTGTCATTGTTGATCCCTCATCTATTGCTCTATACTTCATTTTTTTGTAAAAATCTCGTTTTACAGCAAAATTCATTTTTATTTTATCATCCCGCTTTATTTTCGGTTTTTTCATATTTTTATTCTTAACATCAACATTAAACCAATCTTCCATACTTATATTTAAAACAGTATATTAACACCAATAATCAACTAAATAAATATTTACTTATAAACATAAACAAGGTAGTATTTTATTTATTAGTGAAAAAGCTAATTAGCGCACCACTGGAGCACTTGACATACCCCAGCGATGCTAACCACATTAACTACATAGGAGCTAACATGGCTAAAACTAGTCTATCCGTTGGACATTTATCTGGCAACAAAGAAGTACAAACCGTAGTAACATTGTCGAGCAGTCTTGCTCACGAGGTTAAAAATTATCTGGCTGCAATTAATATCTGTGCTGAATTATCAGAAAAACAGTTGGGCAACATAAGAAAGAAAATAAAAGCTGCGGATTATTTAGTTAACAACCTGCAACTACAGATAAAAGGTGTTATAGCTGGCACACCAGAAATAAAAGATTTCAAGCAATACTCAATAGCTAAAAATATAGAAGAAGCATTAGAACAATACCCTTTCAAAACTGGTGAACGTGAGCTAATTACACTGGATATAGAAAGAGATTTTGAGTATGTAGGTAACCCCCTACTAACAAGTCATGTCCTTTATAATCTCATTAAAAACGCTTTAAGAGCCATTGCAAACGCAGATAAAGGAAAGATTACAATAAAACTAGAATTTGGCGTAAAATCTAATAAATTAATATTCAAAGATACTGCCACTGGAATTGCAAAGGAGTTTTTACCAAAGATGTTTAAACTGTTTGAAAGCCAAATGACAGCACAGGGTGGTACAGGCGTAGGCTTGGCTTATTGTAAAGAGATTATGAACTCATATGGTGGTGATATTACTTGTGATTCAGCAGAGGGTGAGTACACGGAGTTTGTATTGAACTTTCCACAT
>DYQJ01000420.1 GCA_020719345.1 Draconibacterium orientale
ATGTTGTTGTGCAAGGTTCTGGAGATAAGGTGGGTAGAAATGATCCTTGTCCTTGCGGAGCGGTAAATCCTGATACAGGTAATGTTTATAAATATAAACAATGTGGAATGATAAACTCACCACATCACAAAGTATAGCGGAGTCCCGTAGCTAGAGCGAAGCGATATGGTACTTGGACGGAAGCGGAAAAAAGTACAAACATTGTCACGGGAAATGAAAAACTCGGCTGAACGGCCGAGTTTTTGTTTCTTATGGTACAGGGAAGTCTTTGAAAACTACACAGTTGTAGAGTCCACCATCCCCACCTTTTTTGCGTTCTGTGTTGGCATGAATTACTTTTACAAGTTTTCCTTGCCAAAATATTTCTATTCTGGCTGGATTACTACTGACGCCAGATTCATCAGTGGTTTTTATAACCAATCCTTCAGGCATACTCATAGTATACCTCCTTTCTAATATCAAAGCTATCACCTTCTCTTTTTTTTGCAACTATTTATTTTTAACAACATTCAAAACTTCTTTCATATTTTCTGAGAACTCACTCATAAAAGGTATTACTCCTATCATATTTAAGAACCACCCAAGAATTATTATAGCCAACATTAATCCCGTGAAATAACCAATAGCTCTCCATAAACCTTCTATAAACATTCTCCAGCGAGTCGGTCTTAATATCTTGTAGATATTTTTTAATATCTCTTCTATTTTATCTATTTTTTTATTCCTTTCTTCGTCCATGTTAATTATATTAAAACTTATAGTAAACATATTATAACAATAAAACATGTTTACAAGAAGGGGTATAATATTTTTCCCCCTGTGATATAATATATGTGAGTTATTATTAATTAATTTATCAATATGATATATATTTTGTTGGGACTTCTTCCTTTTATTTTACTTTTTGTTTTATTTAGTAAAATTGGTGGGCTTAATATTAGAGTTTCTAAATTAGAAAAGGAAATTAAAAATATTTCTTTGCCAGCTTCATCTCAAGATAAAGTCCCTGTGAATCCTATTACGGGTGTTCCTATTTGGGATGCTCAAGGTCAGCCTGTTCTATCTAATATTCCTAGACCTCAAGAAGTTAAGGCACCTATTTCACAAAATGATCCAGTATTATCTTTTATGAATTGGCTCAAAGAAGATTGGCTTTTGAAGCTCGGTGCTTTCATGATATTTATTGGTTTCTCTTGGTTTATTT
>DYQJ01000421.1 GCA_020719345.1 Draconibacterium orientale
GATATTACTACGGATACCACGTTGGCGAATAGGTATTTTGAACTTGCAAAAATAAATTTCAATTCTCAAAAATTCGACAGTGCAAATTATTATTTGGACAAAGCGCAGCCTTTGTATGTGAGGCATTTAGGGGAAAATTGTTTAAAGAATTCCCATGTCTTGAACATGAGAGGAACCCTATTAATGCTGAACCAAGAAAATGATTCGGCATTGATTTTTTACTTTCAGTCCTTGAATATAAGAATGAATCAATCCGGAGAAGAAAGTTTAGATGCAGCCCGCTCATACAATAATATCGGAATAGTATATTATCGAGAATATAAGATGGACCTTGCGACAGAGTATTTTCAAAAATCATTACACATATTAACACAAATAATTGGTTTGAAAAATGGATTTTTAGCGGATACCTACGATATGCTTGGTGCGGTTGCATACGATAAATCCGATTTTTCCGCAGCTCTTAATTATGGATTTAAAACATTAAACTTACAAAAAGAAATTTATGGAGAAAAACACTCGGATGTTGCACGAAGCTACGATCAAATTGGGATGATATACAAAGAGAAAGGTGAAAACGACAAAGCATTGGAATATTGTAACAAAAGTTTATCTATTAGAAAAATTCTATTCGAGAAAGCGAAAAACTCAAAAGATACTATTTCGGAACTCGAAGCCGAATGGCTGCTGAGCGATGTAGCACAATCTTTATTAAATTTAGGAACATTGTATGAAATAAATTCGGATTACGACAGAGCTATGGAAAACTACCTGCTTTGCGCTGCATTAAGCGAAGATTTGGTGTACGAAAAAGAAATGAACATAGCAGGAGCATACAGTTGCGTTGCCAATATTTTTAATGTGAAAGGCCTGTATAATTCGGCATTCGATTACTATTTTAAAAGTCTGGAAATTTATAAAAAACTCTATGGTGACTTATTTTCAAGTACAGCGAGTATATACAAAAATATTGGTTTGATATATAAAAATACAGATGAATACATTGAAGCTGAAAAATATTATTTTAAAGCACTTCAAATTCAGAAAAACATATTTGGAGAAAAACATAGTCTTGTTTCTGATTCGTACATCGAAATAGGAAATCTGTTCCGAAATAAAAATGAGAGTTCGGAAGCTCTGAAATGTTATCACAAAGCATGTGCAAGCAGTTTGCCGGAATATAATGACACTTTAAATACTTAT
>DYQJ01000029.1 GCA_020719345.1 Draconibacterium orientale
AAATAAAATAAATAGCGTGTTTAGTCACCATTATTTTACGCTATCAAAATTTTAACAATTATCTGAACGAAATAATAGCCGAATAATTGAAGCCCATCAAAAATATAAAATCAATTGAGTGTATAACAAATTAGGGGAATAAATTTATTCCCTACTAAAATTTAAAAAATAACTTCGGAATTTATAATTTACAACTACTTGATATTCAAGTAAAAGCCAAGTTATAATTCTTAATTTATAATTTATAATTTACCTAATTTGTTATACACTAAATTAATTTTATTTTGTTCGCAATTAATTTTTTGTTGTTCGTCCTAAGTAGATGACCGAAAAATGCAAATATCTTTTAGGATTTTCGTTTATGTCTATTATCAACTTATTGAGATTTCGGGTTGCACTTTCTATGTTAGTATAAAGTGTGTCATTATTAACTAATTGTGCAAGTGTACCGTTTCCGTTATTTATTTTATCTATCGTCTTATTCAAGTCGGCTAATGCTTTGTTTGCCGAGTTGATAGTATTTGCCACATCTGCCTTTGCTAAGCTGTCGCTGATAGAGGAAAAATTGGTTAAAATATTATTCAATTTCGCATTGTTATTACTAAGATTTAAGGAGATGGACTCTACATTTGCAAAAATTTTGTCTATTCTGTCTTTCTCGCTTGCTATCAAATTGTTAAGTTGAAAAGTAGTATTTTGTAAATTGACCAGCGTAGTTTTTACACTTGCAAAGCTTTGAATGAGATTATTTTGTGTGTCGGTGTTAAAAATAGTTTGTAGAACGCAAAGCACCGAGTCTATTGTAGAAATAAGCTGTTCGGCTTTGTTTTTGATGGGCAATATTTGTGCTGATAGTCCTTCTTCTACTTTTGCGAGTAGCGTGTCTCCATGTTCATAATATTCTGTGCTTGTGTGGTCTAGCTGTATTTCTATTCCTTTTGTCCCCATCAGGTCGAGACTTGTGATTTGTGCTACCGAGTTCTTTAATATAGGATATTTATCTCCAATATATATTTCTACTATTAATTTTCCTGATTTGTCTTCGGCAAAATATATCTGCTGAATTTTTCCGACTTCATAACCGTTAACCAGCACCGGACTTGCATTAGAGAGTCCGTCTACCCGTTCATATACTGCGTAAAAAATTTTATCTCCACTAAATAACTTCTTATTTTTCAAATATCCTATTCCCCAGATGAAGGCAAAAAGCGTTATCGTAAACACAATACCTATCTTTATCACTGTAGATTTTTTTATCATATCTTATATTTTTTATATTATTTTTTTATCTCTTTAAGTGCTTGTTCAATGCTTATGTTCTCTCCATTTTTATAAGCGATGATATAAGCATCGGGCAAAGTTTTAATTATTTGTTTATGCAAAATGGTTATTTGGTCATAATCAGCAACTTCTGGCACCGTATATTTGTAGATTCCTTTGTTGTAATGCTCTTGTATATTTTCTATTCCTTCAAAAGAAGGGTCAGTTGGCGTCAGCCGAATGGTAGAAGATTTTAAAATGATAGAGAACATTATCTCCGGTTCGGTGTATTTATCAATAAGTTCGTCTTCTGTTGTTGGCTCGTTTTTTTTAATAGTAAAATCGCTATGACTCTCTATCAGAATTTTATATTCCCGAAATGCTCTAAATATTGCAGAGGCAACAATAGTTTGTCCATACTCGGTTGATAGGAAAAGTTCTTCGGTTTCATTACTAATAAAACCGGTTTCTATCAGTACGCTTGGCATGGTAGTCGTCCATAAAACTAAGAGTCCCGCTTGTTTGACGCCGAGATTTTTACGGACTGCGCGTTTTTCAAATTGTTCTTGCACTTTACTTGCAAAGAGCAGACTGTTTTCTAAGTTCACATTTTGATAGAGACTTAAAATAATATAGTTCTCAGGAGATTCTATGTCAAAATTTTCATAATCTTTTTCATAATTGCTCTCTATATAGATTGCAGAGTTTTCTAATTTTGCTACCTCCAGATTATCATCGCTTTTGTTGAGTCCCATCACGTAAGTAGAAGTTCCATGCGGTTCAGTATATTTAGAAGAGTTTACATGAATAGAAATAAATAAATCTGCTTTATTGTCATTTGCTATCTCCGAGCGGCGTCTTAATTTTAAGAACTCATCTGTTTGTCGGGTATAAATAACTTCCACTTCTTCTATGTGTTCTTCAATGTATGAACCAACTAATAATGCTATTTTCAAAGTAATATCTTTTTCTTGTGAAATTTTTCCTATCGCGCCCGGGTCTTTTCCGCCATGCCCGGCATCAATGACAACTTTCTTTATTTTATACTTCGTATCGGTCTGTGCAAAAATCGTTTCGGAGAAGCAAAATTGCATTATCAGGTAAATAAAAAAAATTTTTTTCATTTATTTGTAATTTGTTTTTTGTTATTTTAAAAAATGATATAAATTTGAATTAATTTTTATAATTCCAAAAATAGCATAAAATTATATATAAATTGAAAAATAAGATAAAAAAATTAGTATTTTTTATATTTCTATTATTCTCAACATTAAGTTTTTATGGACAAGAGTTTGATAATAAGTTAGATAGTAATAAAGTTTTGACCGATACCACCAAGATAGTATCTCTGTTAGACACCGTTCCGAAGATAGATACTCTCGCCTTGCCTGTCAAAGAGCGTGACGATGCGATAAAAGAAATCATTGATTATTCGTGCAAAGACTCTATGTTGTTGTCTATGCAAGATCAGATAGTATATTTGTATGGCTCCGGCTATTTGAAAACCGCCGAGATGGAACTCAATTCTGGAAATGTACAAATAGATATGAAAAACAGCGAACTAACAGCCGTAGGTTACGCTGACACTAATGGTGTCATTATAGAAAAACCCGTTTTCAAAGACGGTGACCAAAGTTTTTCCTCTTCTTACATGCGATATAATTTTAAGACCAGCAAAGGAATTGTCAAAGATGTGAAATCGGAACAAGCAGACGGATATTTACATGGCAGCTATACCAAAATTCACCCGAACAAAGAAATTCATATATTACATGGAAAATATACTACTTGCAACGCCGACCATCCACATTTTTATATAGAATTGACAAAAGCTAAGGTTATCCCGAAAAAGAAAATCGTCTCCGGACCTTTGTACTTTGTAATAGCCGATGTTCCGCTATATGTATTAGGTTTGCCGTTTGGTTTCTTTCCGACAAAAAAGAAAAAAGCAAGCGGAATTGTGATGCCTACTTATGGTAACGAGCAGCTTAGAGGTTTTGGAATAAAGCAAGGCGGATATTACATGGCATTGAGTGACTATTACGATTTAACATTAATAGGAGACATCTATTCGTCTGGGAGTTGGGGCGCAAGTGCTGCCACCACTTTTAAAAAACGCTACAAATACAGTGGCGCCGCTTTTCTACAATACAGCAACACTATTTACGAAGAAAAAAGGATTCCTGACTCCTTAAAAGTGCAACCAAATCAACAAAGTATAAGAATAACCGCCAGCTACAATCAGGACTCCAAGCGAAATCCGACAAGCAGCTTCAACGCCAATATTAATCTTGACCTCGGAGGATTTTCTAAGGTAAATGCGGAATCTATTAACGACTATGTAAACACTACGACCTCCACAAGTATTGCCTATCAAAAAAGTTTTCCGCAAACTCCATTCAACCTCTCGGTAAGCGCGAATGCCGTTCAAAATCTCTCTACCAAGAAAGTCAATTTAAAATTACCGACCGCCACGCTTTCTATGAAACGAATATATCCACTCAAACGAAAAGTAAAAATGGGAAAATCTAAGTGGTACGAAGACATAGGACTCTCGGTTACGTCTAACTTTGACAATTCTATAGATACTTACGACTCATTATTATTCAGCCGAGAAATCTTCAAAGATATGGAATATGGATTCCGTTACAGCGCGCCGCTAAGCACCTCTTTTAATATATTAAAATATATAACATGTAACCCGAACCTCAGCTACACCGGCAGAATATACCCTAATTATATCTCTAAATTTTACGAAACTGCCGAAGATGGAACACAAACTTTAATCACTGACACAATTAGCGGATTCAAACACAATCTGGATTACAGTTTTTCTGTGCCGTTCTCAACAAAATTGTATGGACTGATAGAAGTTAAAAAGATTAAAATAGATGCTTTGCGAACCCTATTAGATAAAATAGGATTAATAGCTTTTCGGCATGTGTTGACCCCAAGTGTAGGATATTCTTACAAACCCGACTTTGGCTCTACATTCTGGGGATATTATCAAAATACCACCGAGGCACCGCCATATATTCCTACTAATTATTCTATTTTTGATAACGGTATTTTTGGGTATCCGTATGCGGGAAAACAACAATCTATGACATTTAGCATAGGCAACAATTTTGAAATGAAGGTAAAAAATGCCAAAGACACAGTAACGAATATGAAAAAGATAAAAATATTAGATAGACTTAGCTTCTCGTCTTCGTATAATTTTGCAGCTGACTCGTTAAAGCTCTCGCCTATCAGCATGAGTGGTGGGACTACTATTTTAAATAAGACCTCATTAACCTTTTCTGCCACATTAAATCCGTATAGTATCAATACCGAGACCGGTAAAAATATTAATACTTTTCAATTTGTAGAAAATCAAAAATTAGGGAACATCACAAATGCAAATCTCTCGTTGAATTCTTCATTTGACCAGAACACAATAAAAGATTTTTTCAAATACGAGAAGGAAAAGTTTTACGACGAAAATTATGATTATTACAATGTTCCATGGTCAGTCTCCGCTAATTATATTCTTAGTTACAGCAACCTGTATAGTGTGATCAAGCAAGCAAAAGACGTCACGATAAGTCAAAATTTTACTTTCTCTTTGCAACTTACTCCTACTCCTAAGTGGAATTTTAGTCTCAGTTCAGGTTATGACCTTGATGCGATGAAAGTAACCTCTACATCTATAGCCATTAGTAGAGACTTGCACTGTTGGAATATGAATTTCTCTTGTATTCCTTTTGGTGCTCTCAAAAGTTATAATTTCAATATCGCTATTAATTCTTCTTTGTTCAAAGGCATTGAATATAAGCGCCAAAACACATGGCAAGATAACAAATATTATTAAAATTTTATCAAATATCTCTTTTTTGTATATAATATGTTTTTTTTTATTTTCTTTGTGAAAAATTAAATATACTTTTTTTATGAGTAACATTTTAGCGATAGTAGGACGACCTAATGTAGGCAAGTCAACACTTTTTAATAGATTGGTAGGACAACGACAAGCAATAGTACATCAGTCAAGCGGAGTAACCAGAGACAGACATTATGGCAAATCATACTGGAACGGATTAGAATTTTCGGTCATCGACACCGGCGGATATGTAAGCAATTCGGATGACATCTTTGAAGAAGAAATAAAAAAACAAGTCATGCTCGCCATGGAAGAAGCCGATGCGATAGCATTTATTGTTGATGTCACAAGCGGAGTGACTGACCTGGACGACAACGTGGCAAATATATTGCGCCGAATAGACAAACCGGTTTTTGTTATTGTTAATAAAGTAGATAACAACGAGCTTATTTATGACGCACAAAATTTCTACGCACTCGGACTCGGAAATATTTATTGTATTTCTTCTCTTACCGGCTCAGGAACAGGAGATTTGTTAGATGATATAATAAAATCTTTTAAAAAGACGACCGAACCTATCAACGAAGACGAATACCCTAAATTTGCTATAGTAGGACGTCCCAATGTAGGCAAATCTTCTTTTATTAACAGTCTGCTCGGAGAAGAACGAAATATTGTAACACCCGTAGCCGGCACAACGCGAGATACTATTCACACTTTTTACAACAAATTTGGACACAGCTTTTATCTATTAGACACCGCCGGACTCCGTAAAAAAGGCAAAACGATGGACAACATAGAATTTTACTCTGTCATGCGCTCAATACGTGCTATAGAAGAGGCAGATGTATGTTTCCTTATGATAGACGCCGAACGAGGAGTAGAAGCACAAGACTTAGCAATATTCCGACTGATACAGAACAATCACAAAGGAGTAGTTATACTCGTCAATAAATGGGATTTAGTAGAAAAAGAAACGAATACCGCTAAAAAATTTGAAGAAGATATTAAAGAACGTTTTGCACCGTTCAAAGATGTGGACATCGTTTTTATCTCGGCACTTACCAAACAACGAATTTTAAAAGCATTAGAAACAGGAATACTTGTAAATGAAAACAGACGCCGACGAATAAAAACTTCCGAACTCAACGAAGTAATGTTGGAAGCCATAGCGGCATATCCGCCACCTACCAACAAAGGAAAGCTCATCGCTATAAAATACGTCACTCAATTGCCGACATATTATCCTGCTTTTGCATTCTTCTGCAATTTGCCGCAATATGTCAAAGAACCGTACAAAAGATACTTAGAAAATAAACTCCGCGAAAAATTTAATTTCACCGGCGTAATTATGGAGATATTTATTAGAAATAAGTAACAGAATGATGATTCAACCTTGATTATTGAACGTATATGAAAAATATATTGATTTTGCTTTTTTTGTTATCAGTGCTAATTCTAAAAACTTACGCGCAAGGAGAACTGCAAGACGACGAAGATGTCATCGCATTTAGAAACGAACGGTCACTTAATTTAGCGTTCAATACAAATGGCTGGGGAGCAGATTTCCGCTTCGGAACTTTTATAAATGGATTTACATCTTCTATTTTTCAATTAGAGGCGAATACGATTAAACACGAAAAAGAGAAAAAATACTCAAGCGTAATAGATTCTAAAAACAGATACGCTTATGGAAAAGTGAACACCTGTTTTGACGTAAGAGCAGGTTTTGGAATCCAACGACAGCTGTACAACAAGAAAGACGTAGGAAGCGTGGAGATACGCATGTACACAGTCGTAGGACCGGTATTAGCATTTATGAAACCTATTTATTACAATATAAAAGACACTACCGAAAGATTAGAAAAATATATGCCAAGTCATCAGCCCGGAATTATTCTAGGGAAAGCACCTTTCAATGTGGGACTGGAAGAAACTAAACTCAACCCAGGCGGATTTGCACGCATAGGAATAGGTTTTGAACATGGAAGTTACAAGCGCGCCCTCCGTTCATTAGACATCGGGGCATCTTTTACCGTATATCTTAGAGAGATGGAGCTAATAGCCGACAAAACTCAAAACTCGCGATTTGCTATTAATCTTTTTATTAGCTACAGGATGGGAGTATTTTTATACGGAAGACATCTTAAGCACATGAACAAAGACGAAGAAATTTTACAAAATTAATTAATTTTTTTTATTATATGGAAATAAAAGTTTATCAAGGGTTTAATGCAATAGTTTATCAAACAGAAACTACTTTGCGTGATATGTTAACAGCTGTAGGCGAAACACCGTCGGACATAATGAACGAAATTTTCCGACAAGGATTGAATCCAACAGGTCCACAAATATGGATTTATGAAGGTTGCGACGGACAACACGACAAAACTTTCAAATTAAAAATCGCAGCTCCGGTAGACAAATTGGGAACTGACACCGAAAAATACCAATTCATGGAAATCGGTGAATATCGTTGTGCTACCACCATTCACTATGGACAATGGCAAGAAATGGGAAAAACCTATGAAATATTAATGAACGAGATGTTTGTCAATGGATTACAATTAGACGGAACTAATCGCGAACTCTACTTGAACTGCGATTTTGAAACACCGGCTAACTGCGTCACTGAATTAGCGGTAGGAATTTTATAAATTTATCGGTTGTTTATACTATAAGCTGAAACTTGCCAAAATTTCAAACTTTGGCAAGTTGAAAATTACAAAATAATTATATAATAATAAAAAAATGAAAAAAATATTACGAAGTATAGCAAAAAGCATCGGCTTACTTCCACATCTACAAGTATTTAAAGAAAAATATTTTCCATCAGAATATTTGAAAAACTCAAGAAAAAATGACATTAAATATATTAATTTCTATTCGCAATTCATAAAATCAGGCGATTTATGTTTTGACATAGGCGCACATCGTGGACACCGAACAAATATATTCCTTAAAATAGGCGCGAAAGTTCTCGCCATAGAACCACAAAAAGACCTATATAAATATCTTAAACTCAAATTCGCTAAAAATATAAGCTTAGAAAATATAGGATTAGGAAGCAAAGAACAGAAAATGACTATGTACATAAGTGAACTTTCTTCGCTTTCTACATTCTCTACGGAGTGGATAAAAAAAGCAACCAATAAATTTGCTGACGTCCGATGGAACAAAAAACAAGAAATACAAATTTCTACCTTAGATAAATTAATTACAAAATATGGAACTCCTACATTTTGCAAAATTGACGTGGAAGGGTTTGAATACGAAGTCTTGAAAGGACTCAGCCAGAATGTCAAATACATTTCAATAGAATTTATGACTCCTGAAAATAACGAGATAATAAAAAACTGTCTCTTACATCTTTACAAATTAAATCCAAGAATAACTATTAATTATTCGCAAGGAGACACAATGTTGTTTGCATTAAAAGAGTGGTTAAATTATGACGAAGCCATCAAATTATTTAACAACGACCTATTCAACCAAGATGCTTGGGGAGATATATACATCAAAATGCCGATATAAATTTGATTAATTAGTACAAAAGCTTAAACGATGACCGCGAAGGAAATATTAGAAAATATATTAACTGAATATCATATTATGTCGCAACCCAAAAGAGCATTGATAAGTTTTATCTTACTATTGATAATTCTTTTTTGTATAAATTGTAAAGTTGTATTTTATGGAATAGAACAAGGAATAGGACAGCTTAAATTAGTAAGAAATGCTGTTCCGATACATGAACTATTAAAAGATACAAACGTTTCGGATTCTATAAAGGAGAAATTGCTTTTAGTTCAGGAGATAAAACAATATGCGATAGACAGTATTGGACTCCTTCCTTCCAAAAATTATAACAGCATGTATGACCAGCGAGGCGAACCTATCGCATGGATAGTTTATGCGTCACCAAGATATGAGATGATAGTTTACCAATGGAGTTTTCCTATAATAGGGAAATTACCTTACATTGGTTTTTTTGATAAAAATAAAGCGATTAACGAATCTCATAGGATGCAAAAAAAAGGTTATGACACACGAGTTGGAACTGTAACTGCCTGGTCTACATTAGGTTATTTTAACGACCCTATTTTATCTAATATGTTATTTCAATCGGAGGGAGACCTGTCCGAGCTAATAATACACGAATTAACACATTCTACTATTTTTCTTACCGGCGAAGCACAATTTAATGAAAATCTTGCCACCTTTGTAGGTGAAACCGGGGCAAAAAAATTTCTTGTTACAAAATACGGGGAAAATTCTATAGAATTGAATGAATATCTTGGCGCAATCTCGGATAACAAAAAAATATCAGCACACTTCTTAAGTGGCAGTCGTAAATTAGACTCTTTATACAAAACATTTTCGGCTGACTTGGATACCAATGATAAAAATAATATCAAAACAAAATATATAACTCAAATAATCAATCAGTTAGACACTTTAAATTTATATGATACTACCATTATTAATATTTATAAAACAAGACGACATAAAATAAATAACGCTTTTTTTGTCGGATACATAACTTATTATGAGCATCAGAACGAATTTGTTGAGCAATATACTAAGACATTTGAACCGGACTTGAAGAAGTATATCAAATATTTGAAAGAAACTTATAAATAATTTTCCCTCACTTTGCGAGAAATTGATAGTCCGATATTTCTCGCAAAGTTTCGTAAATAAGTGTTGTCCCAAAAATATATTTATCGGCTGTAATTAGGCGATTCGCTTGTTATTGATACGTCATGCGGGTGACTTTCAAGTATTCCGGCATTTGTTATTCTTACAAATTTTGCTTCTTGTAGTTCGTGAATATTTTTTGCGCCGCAATATCCCATTCCTGCTCTAAGTCCACCTATGAGTTGATAAAAAACTTCTTCCAGATTACCTTTATAAGGCACTCTTGCCACTATTCCTTCGGGAACTAATTTGGATATATCTTCTTCCACATCTTGAAAATATCGGTCTTTTGAACCTCGTTGCATTGCTTCTATGGATCCCATTCCTCTGTAAGTCTTGAATTTACGTCCTTGGAAGATGACTGTTTCGCCTGGTGACTCTTCTACTCCGGCAAATAGTGACCCTGCCATTATAGAGTCGGCGCCTGCAGCAATGGCTTTTACTATATCTCCGGAATATCGGATTCCGCCGTCAGCAATTACCGGAATGTTATATTTTTTTACCGCACTTGCTACGTCAAAGATAGCCGTTACTTGCGGGACTCCTACTCCGGCTATAATTCGGGTAGTACAAATAGACCCTGGTCCTATGCCTACTTTTAATGCGTCAGCTCCGGCTTCGGCAAGTGCTATGGCAGCTTCTTTTGTTGCTATATTACCTACAATTACGTCTAAGTTTTTATATATCTGTTTAATGTTTTTCAACATCTCTATCACGCCTCTGCTGTGTCCATGTGCGGTGTCAATAATAATTGCATCTACTCCTGCTGTGACAAGTGCTTCTACTCTGTTTAATGTATCTGCGGCAATACCTACTGCGGCGGCTACTCTTAGTTGTCCTTTTGCATCTTTGCTTGCGTTGGGACGGTCTTGCGCCTTTGTGATATCTTTGTAGGTTATTAGTCCCACAAGTTTGTGATTTTCATCTATTACCGGTAGCTTTTCTATTTTATGTTTTTGCAAGATACTCGCGGCTACTTCTAAATTAGTGTTAGAGTTTGCAGTTATTAGGTTATTTTTGGTCATAACTTCTTCTATACTTCGGTCTAAATCTTGTTCAAAGCGTAGGTCTCTATTGGTAACTATCCCGATTAATTTTTTGTTTTCATCTACCACAGGAATTCCGCCTATTTTGTATTCTCGCATCATGCTTAGTGCTTCTGCTACGGTTTTGTTTTGTGTTATTGTAACGGGGTCTATTATCATACCGTTTTCTGCACGTTTGACCTTTTTTACTTGTTGGGCTTGCATGGCGATGGTCATATTTTTGTGGATAACTCCTATTCCCCCTTCGCGAGCCATTGCAATAGCCATGCTTGACTCGGTGACGGTGTCCATGGCTGCCGAGACGATAGGTCTGTTTAGCTTGATATTACGAGAAAAACGGGTAACAACATCTACCTCTCTTGGTAGAACTTCGGAATACGCGGGAACTAATAATATATCATCAAAAGTTACAGCGTCTTGCATAATTTTTTCAATGTTAAATGACATAGTATATATATTTTTTTATTTTATGTACAAAAATAATAGTTTAATTGTATATTTCAAATTAGTTTGACGATTTTTGTTATTATCAAAATCTCCGTTTGATTTTTAATAATAAGATAATAAATGCCGGCAGACAATTCGGAAAGCCGCAATTTGTATTGATGAGGTTGAGTTTCATTAGTGATATTTATCTTTTGTAGAAATAAAAGTTGACCAGACAGATTATAAATTTCTATATTTATATTTTTTATTTCTGTGTTTATCTGGTCTTTTGTTAAAGTTATTGTCAGTTCATCTACAAATGGATTTGGAAATATTGTAGGAATAGAATCATTGTCCGTATTTTTGTTCGCTGTTTTTAAATATGTTATGGTGCTGCTTTTTACCTCAAAATTAATTTCTTCAAATATATGTTCTTGGATAGTGGCATTTATGGTTGTATAGCTTGTAATTTTACCTGCATATTCGGGATAGATTTTATATTTTCCGTAAGGCAAATTTTCAAAGCAATATTTATTTTCGGAATCCGTTCTTGTGAAGTCAATAGCTTGATTTTCTTGATTATATAATAAAATATTCATGCCTTCTTTTTCGGTTTCATTGGAAGAAGAATAAAAAATTTGTCCGCATATTTTGGTTTGCCCATAATATAAAGTGCTGTATTTGTATAAATTGATATTAACATTTTCCATATTAGAAGTTACATATAATTCCGTATTATTAGCAAAATTAATACTTCCTGAGTTGTAAGTAGGCAGATATTTTGGAAAATAAATATGTTGCAAATCAAAAATAGGAGAGCCATAAATTATATAATTACCTTCAAAAACATTTTCAAACGTGTATTGTCCTGATATTATCTCGGTCTGCTGTTTAAAAATATAGTTGTTGTTAAAATATTTGTATAAGAATATTTTTCCGTGTGGCAACAGATTTTCTGAGGCAAAACATTTTCCGCTTATTGTGTATTTATTACCTATTTCTATGTCTTGACAGAAAGTGCTGATGCAATTATCTGTATTAGTATTAGTTAGACATACTTTGTAAGTATCGGCGCTTTGATATTTGTGTGTTACAGTAGGGGAATATTCCATGCTTTGGTCTCCAAGACTCCACGTTCTTGAGTTTATATCTTTTATTGCTATTTCATTCAGCGTAATTTCTAATGCGTTATCATTTTTTGAATATATAAAAAAGGAATGACATTTATCTATTTCATCTTTCAAAGGACAGATATAAAAATCTTTTTGATACGATGTTCGTTCTATGTTGATATAATTAGAATAATTTTGAATTAAATCTTGACAAACGCTGTACGTATTAACTTCTACAACGTTGTTTTCTAATAAGTTAATAGGAATGTTGATATTATACACCCCATTCTGATTCGTGGCTGTGCGAAACATATTTTTATAATCATTATTTTTGAGGAAATAAACATAATGTTTTTCTACGGGCATTAGCGTTTCATTATCAAAGACATGACCACTAATATTGACTTCCGTTAAGTACCAAAATATATCATGGCAAATAATAAAATTTTTGTTATAAGTGCCGTAGTAATTAGTTACGGTGTCGTAATAATTGTTCCATTTTTCTTCGCAATAGCCGGAGGTCTTGATAATAAAGTCATTAACATATAATGGTGGCAAATAAAAAGTAGTAGAAAAATATCCGTTCGGGTCAGTTTTAAAATTATATACCGTATCTCCTTCATAGATAAATATGTCATGATTTGCGAGTAGTGAGTTTGTTATTTCATCTTTTAAAGTGACATTTATTCTAAAAATCTGCTCCATACCTACGTAGCTGTGACAGATATAAAAATCTATATTTTGCATCAAATCAGGGGTTTGTATTTCTTTGTTATAAGATTTCCAATAGTTATTGCAAAGTCCATGAGTTTGGACACGTATGGTATTATAGTCGGCATCATTTATTTGGTAAGTTATTTTATAAAAGCCATTTATATCTGTATAAGCTATTTGCTTAGGATAAATATCATATAAATCGTAAACCGTTATTTTATGACGGTAAAAAATCTTATCGGTCTGCTCTTCCTTCACATACCCTTGAATAGTCATCTGCATCGCAGAGGATAAATTACTATTAATCAATAGAATAATTAGTATTATGATATAACGAAGTAATTGTGTCATACAAAAATTTAATTTATACGATATAAAAGAGAAAAAGTTATGCCTCCTTGGAGAAAATATTTTTTCATGGCAGGTGCGAGAGTAAGTGATGTCATATTTTGCCGACAGAATATCTCCACTCCGATGTTAAACTTTTGAGATATATCTTTTTGGTAAAAAAAACTTGAAAATAAGATAAGCGAAAACTTGTGCATATCTTTTTGTCTATCTAAACTTATCATTTGATATTGAGTGTTATAAATCAGCGTCTTTGCTGATATGTTATGTAAATATGCGGCAAATATACCTAATTTAAACCCGAAATTATGTTTTTCTATATTAAAATTTTTACCTACAATAAAAGGAAATTCCACATACGAGTAGCGATTGCTGTTTGTATAATTGATATTTATTTTGGCGGTGTCTATATTACTGCTCAAAACGGAGTCTTTGAAAAAGTTATAGACATCATAATAGTAAGGTATCCAGATAGTATCTCCTTGTAAATAAGCGTCTAAGTCAATAAAATAGATAGTATCTGCTTTTGTGGAGTAATTTTGAAAATATTTGTAATATGTTTGCAAATATATTGAAACATATTGATAATCAAAATAAAAATCTTCGTGGATACGATTGTAATAAATTCCTGTTTGATAAATAATATTATTATTAATCATCTCAAAACCGATGCTGTGGCTCTGTGAAATTGAAGGACGAAAACTTTGTTTATACAAATAGTTAAATTCTTGATTAGCATATAATTTACTATATTTATCAATATTGTATGAAATGCTAAAATTATAGGAAGCTTTATACTTTGAATTTTTCAAAAAAGAAGAGTTTGTTAAATTTTTAAAAAGATTATTTTTTTGTGGACTTATAAAAAACGTGTCCGAATTGCTATGTTGATTGGTTGTGTCACTTTGCTGATAGTTGGTATCTATTTTCAATTTATTTGTGTCTTTACTTGAAGAATCAATGTCCGGGATTATTTTTATGTGAACCTTCTGGTAAATGTATTCGTAAATATACATTGTATCATTCTCAAAGACAGTGTCATAAACATATACGGTGTCGTAAGTATAAATTGTGTCCTCTGTTTTTGGGGGAATATTGTCCGAGAAATTATTAGCCATAAACTGATTTTCTATCAGTCCGAAAACATGTAATAAAATGATAATAGATATTATCACCACGAAATAAAGGTACCGATAAATGTTTAAAAAATATAATTTCATTTATATCTTGTGTTATTGTGATTTTCAATATATGACATTTTAAAGTAAAAGAGTTTACTACAAAAATACAAAAAATAATTAGTTTCTTAAATATTTTTAAAAAATTCTATTAAGAAATCTTTTGTGTTTTAGATATTTTTACTATTTTTGTCATCATATTGAAGGTTCTATACTCAAAACGGATATGATTTTAACTTTTATTCTTATGTAATTGTTTTGTAATTAAAACTTTGGCAAAGTTGTCGTTTATAGTATATTAAGAATTTTCATTAAACATCTGTTAATAAAAAAATAATTTTAATGAAATTACTAAATCAATTACCTGATACCGTCAACAAGAACGGCTGGCCATGGAACATAGAATCCGCACAACCGGAGAGACCATTAATAAAATACCCTAAAATAACTATCATAACGCCAAGCTACAACCAGGGCAAATTTATTGAAGAAACCATACGTTCTATCATTTTACAAAACTATCCAGAGTTAGAATATATAATCATAGACGGTGGAAGTAACGACCAAACAGTGGAAATAATAAAAAAATACGAAAAATGGATAACATTCTGGACAAGTGAAAAAGATAATGGACAATCACATGCCATAAATAAGGGATTCAAAAAAGCTACCGGAGAAATTATTAATTGGATAAACAGCGACGACATACTGGAAATAAACGCTTTATATAAAATAGCACACCTTTTTATACAAAATAAAGACTTCGCATTTATATACGGACAAACTTTGCAATTCGATGAAAACGGATATCTACCTTTTCAACACTGGGAAACTGACAAATTGCCACTAAGATATTTTTACGAATTTCCATACGGACAACCATCCTCGTTTTATAAGACACAATGTATAAAAGAAATAGGATACTTAGATGAAGATTTTCAATATACTATGGACTTAGACCTATTTATCAGAATTGCACTAAATTACCAAATGTTACAAACAGATGATATTTTTTGCCACTACAGATGGCACAACCAATGCAAAGGTAAAACACTAATGCACGTAGCAACACATGAAAAGAAAATCGTATTCTCTATATTAATCAACTCCTTACATTTTACCGAAGCAAAAGAACTATTGAAGAAATTAGATTTATTTATTGATACCGACAAAATTTACAAAATAACTAACAATTTTGTTCACCAAAATAAATACGAAATTTTATTTGAATATCTGATGCCATATATCATCAGATATAATATTGAAAATAAGTTCTATAACATAAAATTAATAATAACTTTTTTCAAAAAATTCAATCCACATCTCTTAAAAGATAAAAGATTAAACCGACTAAAAATAATTCTTAAGATGCCTCAAAAACTAATTGAGGTATTTAGAAATTTAAAAAAGAGATGTAAATATTTGAATTAAAATTATTACTTTTGCATAAATAAATTGGAACTGTAATTTTTCATATAAGACATATAATGCTTATATGTTCTTATATGCCTTATATGGTTAAAAAAAATTATCACTTAAAAATTTACACGACCAATAAATTTAGTAATTGAAATAAAAATTACTTTTTATATTGTCTATTTTTTATTAAGTTTGTCATAAAATATTAATTTATTTGCAAATATTTCAAAAAACAAGTAAAATGAATTACAGAGAAAAAGCCAGAAAAGCATCAGAAGAAGCTCATAAAAAACAAGTTGCGGTAAAATTGTTAGATGGAATAGATAAAGTTGTTCTTGAAGCAACTAACCTATCTGCACGCCGTTGGGTTTGGGAATTGATGCAAAATGCAAAAGATGTAGCAAACGAAAAAGTTAAAATTGAAATAGAATTAGCAAACAATTTTGTTGAATTTAGGCATAATGGAAATCCATTTGAAATGGAACATTTAACATATTTAATAGAACAAATTTCAACAAAAGAACGCAGAAACGAAGAAGATAAAAACGAAAAAAAAACAACCGGACAATTTGGAACCGGCTTTATGACAACACATTTGCTTTCTAAAATTGTTGATTTGGAAGGAATTTTATTTGATAAAGACACAAAAGTTTACAAAAATTTTAATTTACGTTTAGACCGAAGTGCAACCACAATTGAAGGAATGAAAAAAAATGTGGATTTAGCATTTGAAGTTTTCTACCGTTTAGATAATGAAACAGAAAGTCAGGAAATTAAAAATTATGAAAAAAATAAAAATTGTGATACAAAATTTAGATATTTATTAGATGAAAAAAGTTTAGAAATTGCCAAAAAAGGAATCGAAGATTTATATTGCTCATTACCATTTACATTAGTTTTTTTGCCGCAAATAGAAGAAGTTAAAATTTTTGAAAATAATGAAATAAAAACATTTAAAAATGTAGAGCCAATTTCATCAGAAAATATTAATATTTCGGAAATAAAAATTAATAAAAAAACTTTTTATATTGCTCATATTTCAAACGATTCGGTAACAATTGCACTTCAATTAAACAAAAAAAATGATAAATATTTTATAGAAAAACCAAATGAAAATGTGCCAACTTTGTTTTGCGATTTTCCACTCATTGGTTCCGAAAATTTTACTTTTCCTGTTATTATTAATAGTCGTTATTTTTACCCCACCGAACCAAGAGATGGCATTTATTTATCTGATAAAGATGATATTAAAATTATCGAAAATAAAAATTTAATTGAACAAGCAAAAGATTTATATTTTGAAATTTTGGAACACGCCACCAAAAACTGGAACGATATTTTGTGGCTCGCAAAAACTCATATTCCAGAAAATATTGACAAAGAATGGTTTAAAGAAAACATACAAAAACCAATGCGTGAAGTTTTGTTGAAAACTGCGGTGGTGGAAAATCCTTTTGATAAATTTATTCCAATTCAAAAAAATGAACTTTTTAAAAGTTTTGCATATTTCCCATTTTCAGATAAAATAGAAAAAAGAGAAAAAATATGGGATTTTGCTAATGATTTGTTTTCATTTCAATTACCTAAAAAAGAACATATTCATATTTGGCATAATATACTTTGGGATGTAGGTTTAAAAGCAACTATTGAAAATTTAACCTATCAAGTTTCATACACAAAGACATCAAAAAAAAATATTGTTGATTTAAAAAATCAATTAAAAAAAGGAGTATCAGAAATAAATTGGTTAAATAATTTTATTAAATTTATTGAAGAAAATGAACCAGAATTACTTGATAAATATGCAATTTTGCCAAATCAATATGGTGATTTTAAATTAAAAAAAGAATTGAATATTGATAAAAATATTCCAAAAGAATTGAAAGAAGCTTTAAAAATTCTTGGTGATGATTGGTATTCTAATTTATTAGATATTGAGATAAAAAACGCAAAAATTGATAAAACTTGGTCGGTTTACAGTATAATTCCTGCAATAAATGCAATTATTGATAGAAACGAATTTTTTAGATTTACAGTACTTACTAAACAAAAACTAATTAAAAACAATATAATTATACCCGATTCAATTTCAGAAATTAATAATATTTTGTATAACAGAAAAGATGATTTTATAAAAAAAATAAAAAATGTTTTTGGTACAAATTTTAATTCAAATATTGAAAAATTAATTGTTGAAAATGCAAAAGATAAAAGAATTAGAATAGCGATTTATTTAATAATTAGTTTGTTTCCTGAAAAAGAAAATTTAAAATATCGTAAAGATTTATATGATTTAAGTAAAAAATTTGATAACGAAATTCCTATACAAAATTATAATTATAAAGATTTGCCCATTTCAACATGGACAAAAGCAGACAATTGGTTATTGAAAAATATTATAGAAAAAATTGAAAAAATACAAACACTCGAAAAATTAAAAGAACATTTAATTGAACATAACGAATCTGAGTTTACAGAAAAAGATACTTTAAAATGGTTAAACGATTTTTTTAAATTTATTATCGAAAACAATAAAATTGATTTATTAACAGAAAATTCAATTATTTATCCAAATCAAAATGGCGAATTTTGCAAAAAAATGGATTTGTTTCAAGATTTAAACATTCCAGAAGAATTTAAAATTATTTTAGAAGATTTTGAAAAAATTGAAAAACCCGAAAATGAATATTTTGGTTGGAAACCCCAATTATTAAATATTGAAATAGATGCTTTTAACGAAACCGAAAACAATTTTAAACCCAAAACAGTAAAAGATATTTCAGACAGAATAAACGAAATTATAAGAGAAAATAAAAGTTATGAAAATGAGAGTTTTAGAAATATTATTTTTAAATTACTTTCTTTATCTAAAATTGAAATTGAAGAAAAACATGAGTCGGCATGGCGGTTTGCTCGAGTTTATTATTATGAAAACGTCCCATCTAATATTTTAAAATTAGAAAATTCTTTATATTTTGATTGGACAGAATGTATTAAATATTTTTTTACTAAATTAGTTATTGATATTGAGCAAACAACAAAAATTAGAAATATTAAAATTTATGGAAATATTACATTAATAGAATGGTTAAGCAATTTAATTGATTTTATTAAACGAGATTCAGAATTAGAAAATCTTTTAGATGATTATAAAATTATTCCTAATCAAAATGGTAATTTATGTTATATTTCAGATTTGTTTGAAGAAGAAGGTTTGGAAGTTGAACTTAAAAAAATTGTAGATTTATTAAATAATAATTGGATTGAAAAATTAACTGATGCAAAAATTAAATTAAATTTGCCAGAAGATAAAATTAAAAAAGCAAAAGATATTTACACCGAAATAGATAGAATTTTTTATGATTATTATATTTCAAAATCGGAACAAAATTTAGATTACATTAAGGCGTGGAATGATTTAACTTTTTGGTTTAATAAAAAAAATATAGATTTAAAAGAAGATAAATTTGAAATATTTTTACAAGAAAATTTTCCAAAAATTTATTCTAAACGACCTGAAATAGAATTATTAATGTTGGGTTCGGAAGAACAAAAGAATAATATTAGAAAAATAATTTCAAGTGGAAAAGCAGAAGTTTTATCACAAATTGCAAATAATTTTGACCAAGTTATACTTGACGAAATAAATAAAGACCCCGATAGAATAAAACGTTTATTAACAGAAGATAGAGAAAAAAAGACAGGCAAAAAAACTTATACAGAAACAAATATTTTAGATTTATTTTCGGAAAAAACAAACGAAAAATTTAATTCAATAGATGAAATAGTAAATAAACTTCAAGACAATGTTCGTAAAGACCAAGAATATAAATTTAAAAAAGCAGGGCATACAGATTGGAATGCAATAAGAGAAGCAAACGAAGAAGCAAATAAAAAACTGGAAGAATTTTTGAGAAAAAATACTGATTATAATTTTAATAAATGGTCTATCATTACAAAAACTATATGGCAAATAGAAAAAAATGGAACACCAATTAAAATTGTAATCAAAAGTGCCAAAGGAAAAGTAATTAATTTTGGTGTAAAAGAAGAAAACGGAGAAATGATTTATCCAGAACTTGAAATTTTAAGTAATACATTTTCAGAACTTTGGATATATAATGGTATTGGCGACCCAATACAAATAACACTTGGAAAAATAATTATAGAAGATAACACAAAAACATTAAAAGTTGATATGTTTACATTTAAAAATCGTAAATAATGAAAATAAATAAAATAAATATTGAAAATTTTAAAAGTTTCCAAAAAAATGAAATTAATTTTGGAAATATAAACCTATTATTAGGTGCTAATTCAGCAGGTAAATCTAACTTTGTACTACAATTTAGATTACTAAAACAAATTAGAAAAGTTGGACTTTCAAGAGCTTTTGCAAAATATCGCTTGAATGAAATAAAAAATTTTAATTTAAAAGAACGTTCTTTTAAAATAGAAACGGATATTTCACTCGACGAAATATCAATATTAGAAAAGATTAACTATAAAAGTTGTATTGTAAAAGTAAGCAATAAAACATTATATAGTATAGAAGTTTATATAAAAAATCAAACTGATTTTGAAATTAGAGAAGAAATAAAATTTAATGAATATTTTGCAGAATATACCTTAGAAAACGATGAACCAATTGAAGAAATTAAAAAATTAAGTACTGATTTAAAGTATGGTATAATTAATAATCGTGGAAGCTTTGAAACTTTTATAAATAATACTGATTTAAAATTTTACGAAATGACAAACGGGCAATTTTTTAACGTAGAAATTGAAAATCCTTTTCATTACAAATTTATTTCTGAACTAAATTTAAAATATAAGAAAAAATCTATTTTAGAATTTCCCGGAATATTTATTCCAAGCGATTTCTTTGATTTTGGTATTTATGATATTGAGCCAAAAAAAGCAATAAAATCACAAGTTGAAAATAATGATGAATTTTTAGATTTAGAATCAAACGGCGAAAATTTAATACAAATTATTAATCAAATACTTAAAGACGAAAATAAAGTTATAGTTAATCAATTTAAAGCCGATATCTCTCGAGTTTTAGATTTTATAGAAGATATAAAAGTAGAAAATTTTAATGGACTTCTTACTTTAAAAATTAAAGAAAAAGACAATAAAATTTATACAGATGGACATTTATTGTCTGACGGCACAATTTCCATAATTGCTTTAATAGTAGCACTTTATTATCAAAAGAATGATATTATTTTTATAGAAGAACCAGAGCATGGGATACATCCATCATTAATTTCTCAAATTGTAAACAAATTTTATGATGTTTCAAAGTATAAAAACAAACAAATTTTTATTACTACACACAATCCCGAAATTCTTAAAAATTTTTATCATAAATCTGGATTGTCCGATTTATTTTTGATAATAAAAGAAAATGGAGTTTCAAAAATTGAAAAACCTGAAACAAAAACTATGGTTAACGCATTTCTTGAAGACGAAATGGGAATAGATATTTTATTCATTAATAATCTTTTAAATAATTGATAGCGTAAAATAATGGTGACTAAACACGCTATTTATTTTATTTT
>DYQJ01000422.1 GCA_020719345.1 Draconibacterium orientale
TAAGTATTTTGGGAGGTTTATCAGGTATTTTTAGCTTATGTAATAAAATATTTAGTACAATAATTCCAACCAGTATCGTTTTTTTTATATCCCCCATCTATAATTAATATGTGAAAATGCGGATGCAAATTTATACTGCTACCAAACCTTTGTAGAAAACAGATCATACCTGTCTGTTCTTTTAACTCTTTATTTACTTTTTCTCCTTCTTTTGTACATTTTTTTATTATAAACTTTTTTTATTTCTTCACAAGTAATTTTTACTATTTTACCCAATATGTCTTTATTTATTGACAACCCATCTCCTTAATAAATAAGGAAATGTTACTACATATTGCCTTACTGCAACATTCAGCATTATATTATTAACAATATGTACCGCCGTTTCTGCCATTCTTCTTGCTGTATATGATGGACAAAAACCTCTTTTTTTACACGAAAATGATATCGCTTCATCGTTACCACAATTCTCACAATGTCTTAATATTACACCATATGCATGTATACCACATTCTAAATATTTATCAAATTCTTCTCGTATATATTTAGGAACTGTTTTACCACATATTTCTAGCGATGATATGAAACTAGCATAATTTTCTTGAATTATTTTATATAACTTTGTCTCATTCGGTCTATGATTTTTTAATATTTTGAATTAGTGTCACCATTACCATTTATGCACTACCAAATATTGAGTACTTTTTATAAATTACAACTTAATTGTCACAACTAGTTTTTGAGAGTTTTATTTTTGCCATTTATATTTTTGAAATTTTTGTTATCCTTTATTTAATAATATAAAAAAAAAGATTTAAGTTTTTATCAAGCTCTCCGAATACTATACTTGGAACCGCTGATAACAGATGTTCGTTCGGTCTTGGATAAATAGTTATCCAATATCTTATTGTTTTTATATGGAGATGTCTATGAAACTTGATTACAAAAGGCTTGCTATGCCATTCATTTGCATAGCTGTAGCTTCGTCTTTGGGATGTAGCAAAAAATCCGATACCAGTGCCGGTGGTGGAGCAGTCACAACTCCTCCTAATAAATCACCAGCAACCACAACAACCACAACAACCACGACTACAGCTGCTCCAGCAAGTTCGACAGCTCTTACTATTTCAGGAGTTTTGAGCTTAGTGCAAAGTTCCTCAAGTAGTAGTAGTGCATCGAGTTTAACTGGGTCTGTA
>DYQJ01000030.1 GCA_020719345.1 Draconibacterium orientale
CAAATAAAAAGATAATTTTAAATATTTTATTTTGTCCAACTTTATACGGATAGCCAAAAGTTTTGTTTTGGTGCAAAGTTCTTTCATTATTCGGTAAAAAACTTAAATAATAGCCCCATAATTAGTCCCAATTT
The DNA here is from genome assembly GCA_020719345.1 of Draconibacterium orientale. Taxonomy (GTDB): domain Bacteria; phylum Bacteroidota; class Bacteroidia; order Bacteroidales; family DYQJ01; genus DYQJ01. The sequence goes on from DYQJ01000030.1 coordinate 135, forward strand.
TTCGTAATGCAATGGTTCGGGCTGAATATAAAGTATGCTTTGGTCTAATTTTAAAAATTGCCAATTGTCTCCTGATGTTACAACTCCATAGATGAATGGAATTTTTATCTTATGTTTTTCATTAAATAATCTGGCGGCGATCATTTCGGCGGCACATTGCCCCCATGCTATTTCTATTGCTCCTTTTTTGGCTTCAACTATTGCTGCTATTGGTGCCCGTAAAACAAAAATATCGGAGCTTTTACTTACTATGAAATCGCAAAGTCCTTTTAGTCCCAATTTGGTGTCCACATCAAAACTCTTTCCCGAAAAAATTGTTATTTCATTTTTTGCCTGATTTCTTATGTCTGCAAGTATAGGCATTACCATCAATTCCGACCTTGCTTTTTCGGTTAGCTGAGACAAAGCCCATTCATGATTTTGTTCCAAAAACGTTTTAAGCATAACACTTGGCGGTAGTTCTTTAACACCAGCCAAATAATCAAGCCACGGCTGTGTGTTAATGTTGAATTGTTCAACTACTCTTTCTAACGTAAATTTATTGTATGACATAATTTTAGCATTTATGTTACTTCTTTGCTTTTATTTCATTAATATTATCAATCGTTGTATAATTTAACCGGTTCGTTTAAATTCACTAATTATAATAGCTGCTGCGGTTGCGACATTTAAAGACTCCATATTAGAATTATTGAATGCCGGAATCATTATTTTTTTGTGGACAAATTTATGGAGTTCGGCAGAAATGCCATGCGATTCGCTTCCGAGAATGATAACTGCATGTTTATCAGTTGCTTGTTTATATATATTTTCTCCTTTCATGAATGTTCCGTAAATTTTAATATTATCTATATTTTGGAGAAAATCGTATAAATTAGTATAATATATTTTGGTTCGGAAAATGGCTCCCATGCTTGACTGCACTACTTTAGGATTATATAAATCTACAGTATTTTCGGAGCAAACAATATTTTTAATACCAAACCAGTCTGCCAGACGAATAATAGTTCCAAGATTACCGGGGTCGTTAATGTTGTCAAGAACTATAGTAAGTTCTTGATTTATATTTATTTGCGGTATGTCGTGATTAATAATTTCTATTATCGCCATCGTATCTGCCGGCGAGGACATGCTGCTGATTTTATTTAAGTTACTCTGTGTGACCTCTATAATATTCGGTGAGTTCAAAAATGTTGTTTCTTCTAAGCATGTGTTCGTAGCTAAGATAGAATGTATATTAAAATTGCTGTTTACCGCTTCTTGCACTAATTTTCTTCCTTCGGCTACGAACAAATTATTTAACAACCTATATTTTTTATGTTGTAGTGAGCTATAAAATTTTATCTGATTTCGGGTGAGCATATTTATTCGGAATAATTAGCCATACAATATTTTTGTTCTTTTTTACTTTTTGTTGTTTTGATGCAATTTTGCATGTATGAACCTTCAGAATCGTTTTCGCATGGGACGAAGTTTTTTAATGATTTGATATAATATCCCCATTTTCCATCGTTTTTTAAGGCGATATAATTGAATAGCGGGTACGCTTTTACTTCGTCATACAAATAATCTACAATTAAATATCCTTCGTTGTTCTCTAATCCTATTTTTTTGGTGCTGGATTCAGAGGAAGGTTTTAGTTGTTTTAAGACTGCTTTGCTTATTATGTCTTTACATTGTTTTATGCGCTCCGTAGAATGTCGGTCTTCGTTGGCGAGTTCTAATACTTTATTGTACGAATCAATGGCTTTAACTATCTTTTTGCTGTCAAACCAGACATCTGCTTGGTCTCTGTTTTCTATGATGTCGTCAATGATTCTGATTTTTTCTAATATTTGTGTGTCTTGTTTTTCTGTATTTGCAAGGGTGTAGAAATTTTTGGCTTCCGAATATTCTTGTACAAGGAATAGCGAGTCTGCGATTCTTAAATTCTTAGTAAATTCATCTTCTCCTGTGAGTGAATTGAAAATTTTATCTCTAAAAAAGAATCCAGTTATTAAAAGCAACAATATAATAACTCCTGCGACTACAGGTATTGTAGGGAACTTTTTGACATCGGGCGTAGGTGTTTGCAATAGTTTAATACATTCGGTCATTCTATTTCTTACTTCTTGATTATTAGGTTCTTTTGTAAGATATTGTTCGTATAAATTTTTGGCGTTGCTGTAATCTTTAACGTCAAAAGCATTGTCTGCGCGGAGTTTTAAATTAGCCAGTTCGGCTTTAAGAATTTCTGCTTCCGTATTGTTTTGAATTACTGGCAATGGTTTGTTCAGAAGTTCAGCTATTTCTTGACAGTCGTTAAAACGGTCTTGTGGATTTTGCTTTAAACAACCTTGAATTATTTGTTTATAATTAGGATTCGTTATTTTAGATGCTGTTTTGTCGGTGATGTCTCCGGTTAAAAGTTCTAATAATATTAGTCCTATTGCGTATATATCAGCGCGTTGGTCTACGTTATTTCCGTTTGTCATTTGTTCTGGCGCTGCATATCTTGGTGTTCCTACTTTAATCAAGTCGTCTTCAAAGCTGTCTGCGGCGGCGAGTCCGAAGTCCAATAATTTAACATTATCGCCGCGGAATGTTACCATAATATTGTCGGGTTTTAGGTCTCTGTGGAAGACTTGTTTTTTGTGGACATAAGTTAGACCGTCGAGGATTTGTTGCATAATTTTTTTGATGAGTCTGTCGTCGTTGAGTCCGTTTGTGGTAATCATTTTGGTAAGAGTTCGTCCGTCCACGTATTCCATTGTATAATAAGCTCCTTCGCTGTCTTCTCCTTTGTCAAGTAGTCTGACTACATTCGGGTGGTCTAAGTGATATGTGTTTTCAAACTCTTTGTAAAATAGTTCTTTATATTTAGAATTATTTTTAAATTCGGGTTTAATGCGTTTGATAATTATCCATCGTCCATGCAATTTTCCTTTTTGCACTAAGCTCATTGCTCCTTGTTCTTCTAATATAGTAATATCAGTGAATTTGCTTGGTGGCAAATTATTGAGATTGTTATTTTTTATTTCATCTACCGGTTTTTTAATATTATCCGGCGGGATGTTGTCTGAGGTAATGAAACCTGAGCCGTTTTCGGGATTAATATCCGTTTGTTTAGCAAGGGCTTTATTAATCATTTGTTCCACGACTTCTTGTTGAATACCAAAATCTTTAGCTTTCTTAAATAAAAGTCTTTTGTCTTGGTCTGAAATAGTTCCTTCGCTGCACGCCGAGTCCACGAGCATTTTTAATATTTCTATTGACATCTTTGTTATATATTTTTATAGGTTTATATTTTTTTGAATATATTTATATTTGTAAAGTTTCTATCTCTGCTATTTTCAAATCATAATTTTCTAAAGCTTGTTTTATTTTCAAAAAATTAGTAATATCTAATGGTTGCCCGTATTTTTGAATAAAAATATTTATAAACTCATAAGCTTTTAATAGTATCTCTGTTTGATGATTATCGTAAAGCATTATTATTTTGCGATTTACATTTATTTTGGAGTCGTATTTTATCTTTAAATATTTAGTAAATGTTATATTAAAAAAAGTAAGTAAAAAATAAATGGTTGCCTCAACATTTTTGGTGTCCCCGTATTTGGTGTTTTTTGTCAATAAGTCAAATACATAAAATGCACAAAGCATATCTTCAAATTTAGTTGTCGTATCAAATATTTTTTCGTACAGTCCTTCTTTGTGGTTTTTATGTGAGATAAAAATTAAATCTTTGTTTGTCTGTTTAAATTGTTGATAATTTTTTATAACACTAATAGGGTCTTGCAAATGATAGGCAAGGAAAACATTAGCAAATATAGAGTTTGCGACTTTAATTATTCCGGCAGGTAATTCTCTAAATTCATCACTACGTTTTTCGTACCATATATTAGTGCTGTAAGAATTATTTTGCAAATTAATTTGAATGTCCTCGTTTGCACAAAAATCTCTGTCATTAATTGGATTTTGTGAGTTCGTATATTTGGTAACGTTTAGGTCAAAATTCTTGCCTCCCGATTTTAATAGTCGCATTGTTATCATTGCTTCATTGTCCATTTGCATCTGTTTTGTAGGAGATGCATTTTTGTATGCTTTATAAATAGAATATACTGTTTGCGCTCCATTAATAATTTGTAATCCGGTTATTTTAATTGTCGTAGCTTGATTTCTTATGGCTGGTAACAAATAAGTTATGGCGGTTATTCCATTGTTATAGTACCAAAAAAAAGCAGGTTCATCAATAATAGTTTGTTCTATTTCCTCATTAAATCTTGACTGCATCAACGGATTCCTAACATTTTTGTAAAATAAAGCAAATCCATATTTTTTAAATAATTCATAAATGATTTTGGGACGCAGAAGAAACATATAAGCTTTAAAAGGTTCATCAATTTTTATACAATTATTATTATGTTCGTTTAATTTCGCTATTTCTATAGTAATTTGACTTGTGTCAGGGTCGTAATATGTCTCTAACGGGTTTATTGGTTCTATTTTTTTGAAATTTCTATCTATATAATTTATTTTTAGTCGTTCAATGTCGATGACATCAAATGTTGTACGTGGTTGATAATTTATGAGTGACTTTATATTTTCATTAGCATTTCCTGAGTATTTAGATAAAGATAAAAAAATGAATTTCACATCTCCATTTTCTTTCAAATGATTATCTAATTCGGCGAGTTTTATTTTTAGTTTATCGTTCACCTTCCGTTTTTCTCCACGCAATATAGTTTCAAAATCGCTTAGCGATTTTAAAATTTCATCTTTATTTATTTCGGCAGTGCAGTTATTTTCGTTATTCCATTTAGATTGGACAATATAAAAGACTTTATTTCCTTGATTATCATAATTATCAAATATTATGTCGCACGAGCTGTCTCCATTGCCGTCTGTTATAAAATCATGGTAATTAGTGCGGCGTCCATAAAATTCAAGAAACCATATCAAGAGCGCGTATGATTTTTGATTATTTACCGAGCTGCGATTTCTAATTAAAAAGCTGTCGTCTTTATATTTGACGAGCTTTTCTTCTAATTCTTTGTCCATTATTCTATAAAAATCTACCGTTTGCATTTATTATACTTTAAATATTTATAAAACTTGCCAAAGTTTAAAAATTTGGCAAGTTGCCGATGAACTACGTCATTTTCAAAATGTTATTATCCTCGTCTACGTTCTAATAAAATCATCATCATTAGTGAAAGAATGACTCTTTCTTCTTCTTGTGGTTCGATGAAGTCGGCAAGTTTTGTTACCGAAAATCTTCTGCCAAAGAAAGAAGCTTCTTTTTTCAATCTTACTACCATTGAGCCATCTGGTCTTGTTACTTTGTATGAAGGATTGAAGAAGTATCCGGCAAAAATTCCGAGCAGCGGTATTTCTCTTAGTACGGCATCTGCAACTTTTACCCAGCCGTTTTCTTCTTGTATAGTAAGGTCTTGTTGTTGATTTTCATCGTAAATTAAATAATGAGCTTTCCATATTGAAGCCCAACCTTTTCTGGATATTCTGCCAATTTCTTTTCCGTCTCCGGTTTTGAAAGTGTACGTAGCCGAGAAATCCAACCATTTATTAGCTTTTATGGTGTACTTTGTTTGCGACTTTGTTTCGTCAGTGAAGACAACAATTTCATCAACTAATTTTAGCATTTTTTGACGAACATACGCTATAGTTCTTTGGTCGGCATCTTTAACGGTAAAGTCATTAGCAAAAGTAGCTATTTTAAAATCTAAGCTTAGTGGAAAATTAATACTATTCATAAAACTTTTTATTAAATATTTATATTTTTTTAAGATTCTATCATTTTTTCTAATACGGTCTCAAAATCTTTTCGGATATCTTCAATAAATCCGTATGAGACGTCATCTATTCGGAGTTCCCCTTTTGTTACGTGTCCTAATGCGAGAAAAGGAAATTCTTGTTTTATCAAGAAGTCAATAAATTGATTTTCTTTGTTTGGGGTCACTGATACTACTACTCGGCTTTGCGCTTCTCCGAAGAGGAATGCGTCAGTGCGAATGTCGGCATCTGTAGTTATGTCAAATCCAAATCCGTTGGCGAGTGCCGATTCTACCAGAGCAATAAAGAGTCCGCCGTCAGAAACATCATGTGCGGAGCGAATGAGATTGTTTTTTATCAATTTCTTTATTATTTGCTGCAACTTATATTCGGTATCCAAATCAAAATATGGCGCCGGAGATTTTTTAACTTTGTGATATGCAACTAAATACTCGGAAGAAGAGATGTCTTCTTTATTTTCGCCGATGACAAATATCATATCTCCTTTGTTTTTAAAAGACAAGGTCATGATATGGTTTTTATCATTAATAATTCCGAGCATTCCTATTGTTGGAGTCGGATATATTGGTTCTACTACTCCGGCTATTTGAGTTTGATTGTAAAAGCTTACATTTCCGCCAGTTACGGGAGTTCCAAATTTGAGACAAGCATTTCCCATTCCTTGTATAGCACCTACAAATTGCCAATAGACTTCAGGATTGTAAGGATTTCCAAAATTTAAACAATTTGTAATAGCCAGCGGTTCTCCTCCTGAGCAGACGATATTTCGTGCAGCTTCGGATACTGCTATTTCAGTTCCTTTTTTGGGGTCAGCATATACGTATCTGGAATTGCAGTCGGTAGTGAGTGCGAGAGCTTTATCTGTTTTTTTGATATTAACAATTCCTGCATCAGCTTCAAAATTAGTAGATATGTTGTCCGTTCTGACCATAGTATCATATTGTTCTATTACCCATTTTTTTGATACCAGATTAGGTCTCTTCAACATAAATCGTGCTACGTCTACCATATTTTTAGGGAGTTCAATATTTTTAATATCATATTTTTGTATTTCCTTAAGATATTGAGGTTCGGTATATTCTCGGTCGTAAACCGGCGCTCCTCCTCCGAGAACGAGAGTAGAAGCAGGAACATCTGCTACTAATAATGAATTTTTATAGAATAAAAGTTGGTCTTGTTCTATAACTTCACCTATTATTTCGCGGTTCAAATCCCATTTGTCAAAAATTTGTTCTACCACTTCTTCTTTACCTTTTTCTACGACTATCAGCATACGTTCTTGCGATTCGGAGAGTAGTATTTCAAAAGGTTCCATGTTTTTTTGTCTGAGTGGCACTTTATCAAGGTCTATTTTCATGCCGCAATTTCCACGTGCCGACATTTCGGAAGTAGAGCAGATGATTCCTGCGGCTCCCATATCTTGCATACCTACGATAGCTCCGGATTTAGCCAATTCTAATGTAGCTTCTAATAAGAGTTTTTCTGCAAATGGGTCTCCTACTTGGACTGATGGAATGTCGTCTGCCGAGTCTTCATGCAGGTCTGCGGAGGCAAAAGTTGCTCCATGTATTCCATCTTTTCCGGTTGCAGAGCCGACAATATAAACCGGATTTCCTATTCCTTTTGCGGTAGCCGAGATTGTTTCGCCTTTTTTCAATAAACCTACCGACATTGCATTTACGAGTGGATTTGTATTATAGCTTTCGTCAAAAAAGACTTCTCCTCCTACGACGGGAACCCCGAAGGCATTACCATAGTTTCCTATACCTTTTACTACTCCTTTGATGAGCCATTTAGTTCGTTCTAAGTTTAAGTCTCCGAAACGTAGGGAGTTGAGCTGTGCTATCGGTCTTGCTCCCATAGTAAAAATATCTCTATTGATACCACCGACACCTGTTGCTGCGCCTTGATATGGCTCTATTGCTGATGGATGATTGTGCGATTCTATCTTAAAAACACATGCTATATTTTCGCCTATGTCTACCATTCCGGCATTTTCTTCGCCGGCTTCTATCATTATTTGTTTACCTTTTCGGGGCAACGTCTTTAACCATTTTATAGAGTTCTTGTACGAAGCATGTTCTGACCACATTACCGAGTAGATACTTATTTCGGTATAATTTGGAGTCTTGCCTAATATATTTTTTATTTGTAAAAATTCTTCTTCCCGCAAACCCAATGTTCGCGCGATATCCAGGGTTACTTCAATATTAGTCATCTTTAGTTATTTGAGCAATTAATATTTTTTGTAAAAATAAATAATATTTTTAAATATAACACAAATTCGTGTTTTTTTATTTATTAATTTGATAAAGTTCATAATTTTAACACTATTTTTTACTTACTTTTGAGAATAGCGATGAAAGTTCGTATATTTAAAAGACGGAACAGCATCCCTAAAATTATTCCGGTTACGATGGAAAGCGAAATTCCAAGCATCCAATTTTCTATTACTTCTCTAAAAAGGTTGAATAAAAAGAATAGTATAATAATGTACAAAGTAAATGCTATGGCATATTTAATATTTATTCGGAACTTAAAAATATGTTTAGCAAGTAAAAATTGTGTTGTGCAGGTGTAACATTGCGTTATAAATCCGGAAATTGCTGCTCCGAGAGCTTTATATTGCATTATCAGAATAATATTTAAGCTCAGATTTATAACTACTCCAATAGCAGAAATAATATTTAATTGTTTGATATTTCCATTTGCAGTGAGTAAAGTCCCAAAAATATAATTTGCCGAGATAGGAATGAACGAGGTAATTAATACAGCAAAAATAGATGCCGAGCTTTCTATCTCGTTATCATACAATACCGACATGATTTCATGCCGATAGATAATAGAAGAGACAACAGTAATAATTGATGGCACAATTACAAGGAGAAAGGAGAATTTGACCAGACTATTAATAGATTCTTTTTCTTTTAGCATCTTAGAAAACATGGGTAATAATAATCCGGCAAAAAGCAGCGCAAACTGTGCGACCGCATCTAAGAGACGAAAAGCTTGTGCATATATTCCGGTTTGTTCTTTGCCGTCTGGTAGGAGCCGCTCCAGAATAAATCCGTCGAAGCGCAAATATAAGCTCATCAGGAAGACCAGCAAAGCATACGGATATGTTTGCCGTAATATGCTTAGCAGAAAGATTTTATCAAATTTGATTTTAAAGAAAACTGATTTAAAAAAGACGATGAAAAAAGCGACTAATACCGTTATCATGTACGCAAAAGTCTGTGCATAAACGAACCACTCTATTTTAAAACTTGTCTCCACATATTTTGACCACAAGAGGAAGCTAAGTATGGCTATCATCAGGAGACGGTCTATCACAGATATTAAGCTGTCGGTTTTAAACATCTGTAGCCCCGAAATATTTGAACGTAAATACAAAATAAACGAAGATAAGAACTGATTGAATATAAGCAATAAAAGTATATGAAACTGCAACCAACTGTAGTTCAGCAAAAAACCTAATGTCACACAAAATGTCGCATATAAGACTCCGAGCATAAGTTTTAAGACCACCAAATTAGAGAAGAATTTGGAGAGCAGCTGATTGTGCTGGGATATATTGCGGTTGTTATAATTAGTCAATCCCAAATCAAGTATGATATTGAAGATGAGGGAGAGATTAAATAACGAAAAATAGAGTCCATAGTCAGAAGGTCCTACGGTGTTTTGCACTGTCCTGTCTATGCCTATGACCCAAAATGGCTTGACTAATATGTTAAGAAATAGTACTAAAGCCAGATTTGTAATGAATTTCTTTCTCAATTTGGTATATTTTTAAATATTTTAATTTTTATTTTCTACCGATAAAATTGGGGTGTCAAAAAGCGGAGACGTTAAAATAATATTAGGTGAAAGATTTTGTAAATCAATATTTATTCGTTCCATTATAATCCCTGATTCATAATCTTTTGTAACTTTTATAAATACAGACTTGGATGGAGCACCAAGTAGAGGCAAAATACTATGCGTAGAAACAATAAATTGAATTTTTGGAAAAACATCTGATAATCTTTTTATTAAAATTCGTTGAAATTTAGGATGCCAATGTAAATTTTCTTCTAATCTAATTAACATATCTCCAATTGTTGCTATCAAACTTTTAAACCCTGATGCTAATTGTTCAAATGTTTTTTTGGGTCTTAATACTTTTTCTTTGCCTTTTAGCAATTCTTCTATAGCATTATTTATTTTCTGGCTATTGAGGATTTCCGGGAAAAAATCTTTTTTTATCTCTATCATTTTCTATATTTTAACATAAGTAGTTATATATAAGTCTTTTAATATTAATTTAATCATTAAATTTATTCATTAACTTAATATTATAAAGTTCTTAAAAGCGTTTTTAATTAGCACAAAAATAAATATTTTTTTTCTTAAATAAATAAAATTTTGATAAAATAATTATTTTTAATAAATTTGTGTTTTAAAAAAAATTTAATTTCTTTGGGGAATAATAAAAATAAAAAGATGAGATTAATAAATAACTTAAATTCAAATTTGAAGATTAATTTGATTATCAACATAATAATAATATTTGCGTTCATCGTAATAGGAACTTATATCTATTTCTATGAAAAACAGAAGCTTATATATGATAATGAAGTATTTATGCAGGAGGAAATAAGGAACTACGAGAAAATATTAAAATATCAGACTCAATTAGAATCTGACAAAATATTGAGCGCCATCAATACTTTTGATTATTTTATCAAAGAGAAATATGTATTGGAGATAGGCAAAAATGTGGAATCCGAAATTCAGGCAATCAATATTCAAACCTTTGAGACCGAGATAATTAATATAAATCCGCTACTCTTAAATTATATTCCACTCTACAAAAACAATATTATCGTGGATAAAATTTATGCCATCACAAATGCCTTCGCAGCAATATATCAAAAAACCCCCATCGGATATTTAACTGTTTCAAGTAATTTGATAGATAATAAGAGTAAAAATACTATCAATTATTTTATTCCCATTTCTTCAGAGATAATTTATTCTATAGAAAAAGGCGAAATTTATGTAGGCGAAGAAAATTATTTTAACAACGACTACATTGTCGCAGCTAAGCCCGTTTATGTGAACGGAGTCATCAACGGAATGATTTGCATATACTACAAAGACGACGTCATTAAAAATATCAAAAGTTTCTTCGAAGGAAAATATTATTATCAGAACGGATATCCATTTGTAATAAATACCAAAGGCATAATAAAAATTCATCCCACCTTAGAGAACGAAAGTATAGCGACTACTAAGCTGTTCGAGAAATTTGCAGAAAGTAAGACGACGAAGGACATCATAAATTTTCAGTACTATTTTCCGGAAAACAGTGACATCTTGAAAAATGCGCATGTCAAATACAATTCTACTTACGATTTGTACATAGGGACTACTTACACTCAATCAGATTTTCAAAAACAGCTCAATAAGCTCGGCATCACTTTATTTATAGTTATTTTTATTGCCGGCTCGCTTGTAATTATTATTTTCACTTATTTTTTTCGTTCTTTATTAAAGCGCTTCACAGTCATAGGTGAAAAATTGTATGATATAGCACGCGGCGAAAAAAAGCAAAAATTTGTCATCACCAAGCGTGACGAATTGTATAAAATCAATGACGGCACCAATCAAATAATTGAATATCTTGATAATATAGAAAAGATGTGTGCCGATATTAAAAACAACGACTACGATGAAAATACGTTGTTGATACAAGATAACGACAAAATATTAAGCACTTTACAAGACCTCAAGAAAGAACTAAAAGCCAAAAAATACGAGGAAGAAAAGCGCAAAAAAGAATCCGACATCAAGCAATGGGCAAACAGCGGGATAGCAAAGTTTATTGACATAGTCCGACTCAACAACGACAATATTAACAAGCTCTCTTACGCAGTCATTAGCAACGTTGTTAAATACTTAAATGTAATACAAGGTGCGTTATACTTAGTTAGCGAAGATGAAAAAAATCTGATACTAAACTCCTGCTACGCTTACAATAAACAACGGATGATAACAAAAGAAATTCCAGTCAAAAGCGGATTACTTGGCAGAGTAGTTAAAGAGAAAAAATATTTATATATTACAGATATTCCTAAGGATTACTTAATTATAACCTCAGGACTCGGTCAAACGCCACCGAGATATTTGCTTATTTGTCCATTAATTTTTGACAACAACGTACTCGGAATAATAGAAATAGCCGGATTAAATCCGTTTGAAGAATATCAAATAGAATTTTTAGAAGAAATAGGTGAGAGTATCGCACTAACTATTTCTAACTTGAAAATCAATCAACGAACAGAAAATCTGCTTCGCAAATCGCAAGACCAATCACGAATAGTAGAAGAGCAAAAATTAGAGATGCAAAAAAATATACAACAGCTCCACTTACTAAAAGAAGAAACTGACCGCCGCGAAGTAGAAATACAAAACATCTTTAAAGCCATCAACTCCACTGCTCTGGTCGCCGAGTTTGACATACGCGGAAGGATTTTCTCCATGAACGACAAATTTCTCCAAGCCGTCAACCAAAGTAAAGACCAGATGATAGGTAAATACCATAAAGATTTTACCATCATGAGTACTGATTCTGACGACTATAAGCAATTCTGGAAAGACCTATCAGAAGGAAGAACCCGAAGCTTAATAGAGTCAATTCATTTTGACAATACAACAATATGGCTCTCGCAAACGTTTACCCCGATACAAGAAAAAGACGGCGCCATCAAAAAAATATTAGACATCGCAATAGATATTACTGAAAATAAGATGCTCGAAAAAGAACTCCGAACACAAGTGCGAGAGATGAACAAACAAGAACGACAATTGCAAAAAGAAATCGCCAAAATAGGACAACAACAAAAAATCATGGATGAAAAAGACAATAAACTTAATCTGCTCTTAAATTCCATCGACTTCTCTTTTATTCGTATAGAATTTGGAATACAAGGGGTTATATTATCTGCGAACGAAAAGTTCTGCATTTCTTCAGGTTATAATATCAATGAAATCATAGGCGCTAATATTTTTGATATAGTAGTAAAAAATCAAGAAAACGACATAACTAAAACTATCAATAAATTGAAAAATGGACTCGTTATTGAACGTGACATAGAGATATTTAATAACAACAATAGAATTTCTAATTTTAGAACCACCCTCAGTCCTATTAAGAACGAAGAAGGAGTGGTAGTCAAAATTTTACTCATCGGTATTCAATTTAAAGAAAATGAAAAATAGAAAATTACATACGAAGATATTATTTGTTTTTACATTAATTAGTGCAATATTTATTTTTTCTATCTCCACTATCATCGGAATTATAGTTAAAAATAATTATGAAACAACTGTACACCAGCAGCTTAAAAATCAAGCCGAACACGTGGCAATAGATATAAATAAAGAATTAGAGCTCTATTTTAGAATAGTAAACACCAATTCGGTGATGCTCTCCTCCGTTGCCGACCCTACTATTAACGACAAAATCCGCCGCGAACAGGTTATTAATCTGCTCGCCAAAAATATAGAAGACAACAATAATATCATAGAAATATACACCGTCTGGGAGAAAAATATGTTTGACAATCATGACTCGCTACATGTAAATGCCCCCGGATGCGACTCGCTGGGCAGATTTGCAGCTAATTGGAGACGTCTGAACACAGGAAAACTAAACATGGAGATATTTGATTTTGCCAATAAATCACTATATTACACCAATACCAAAGATAGAATTTTAAATACCATTTCTAAAACCTATCTCTCCCGCAGCAATGCCGAAAAAGTGCTTATTCAACCTATGATTTCTCCAATTCTTTTTGGAAACAAATTCCTCGGAATTGTTGGAATAGAAATTAATACAAATTGGGTACAAAACTATCTTGACAAAATGGAATCCGCAGAGTACAAAGTTGCTATAATTGCCGATGACGGAACAATTATTGCCCTCTCCGGAAACCCTAATTACAAAGGAAGTTTTCTTAACGAACTTTTTTTAACGCAATCAGATGACATCTATTTTAAAATCAAAAAAGGAATAGACATAAACCAAGAAGCAGATAACAACTTGATTATCAGCAAATCATTTTATATTAGCGAAACAGAACGAACTTGGCACTCGGTAATTATATATCCCAGCTTTTCGCTTAATTTGAATCTTACTATGATAATGCTCTTCTTTATTATAAGTGCGTTATTACTTACAATCGTGCTGTTTTTTATCTACAACTTCTACCTAAAATTCTTTCTTTCTCCACTCGGATTATTAGTTCAAAATGCTAAGCACATAGAACGAGGTGAAATAAACAGAGATATTAAAATTGTCACAAATACAGAAGAATTTCTCGCCCTCAACGCCAGCTTTAATGACATAAAAGCAACTTTTATCAATATCAAACAAATAACCGAAGACGTGGTGAACGAAGAATACCGAAAATGTATGATTCCTGCTTCCAAACAAGACGTGCTGCGCAATTCTATCAACGAAGTGCTGGTCAAACTCAACAACAATAAAATTAAAATACTTGAAAAAAATCAACTCGAAGCACGCACAAGCTGGGTAAAACAAGGGATAGCTTATATCAACGAGTCAATCCGCATTAATTCTGGCTCTATAGATGAACTGGCAGATGTCATTGTCAGCAACTTAGCTAAATATATGAACTCTCTACTTTGCGGACTTTTTATTTATAAAGAAGGACAAGACGGCAATTACTTGGAAACCATTTCTACGTATGCATACGACATCAAAAAATCGTTTAAAACAATAGTGCGTGAAAATGAAGGACTTGTGGGAACATGTGCCATAGAACGCAAAAAAATATACATAACAAAAGTTCCGGAAAACTATATATCAGTTGCCTCTGGACTTGGAGTTGCCTCGCCAAAAAGTCTGCTTCTACTACCTCTTGAATTTGAAACCGAATTTCTCGGAGTCATAGAACTCGCATTCTTCCGCGAATTGCAAGAACACGAATTAGAATTTGCTGAGCATACTATCAAAAATATTGCCTCTGCTATCAAAACAGTCAAAATATCTTTGAAAACGACCGAACTGATAGAGAAGTTGCGAACTCAAAACGAACTAATGACACGCAAAGAACGAGAACTCGCCGAAAATGTGGAACGACAACGAGCAATACAAAAACAAGCAGAGCAATATGAAGCCGAACTCAAAAGTATGAATGCAGCAATTAACAATACATTCTTAGCCATAGAATTTAAAACCGATGGAAATGTAATCAATGCCAATGAAAAATATCTAAATGCTATGTACTTCTCTATCAACGAAATAACAAGCGATAAAATAATTGACCATTTTAGAGATGAAATAGATGAACAAAATCAAATAATCAATTACGTTGCCAAAGGTAATTTCACCATGAAAACGCTTAAAAGATATACCCGATACGGAGACACCAAATGGTTGTTAGCAAGCTTCACTCCTTTTTATGATGGAAATCAAAAAATAAATAAAATCATTTGCTTTGCAATTGACATGACAGAAAATATAAATAAACTTGAAGAACTTGACAGAGCTAATAAACATCTTAATAATGAGGTAGATATACTAAGAGTTCGTATGAAAACATCAGAAGAAATTAATAACTTTAATAAATAATATACTCACTAATTTTAAAAAATAATTATATGCACTGTAAAAATTGTGGATTAGAAATAGACAATATCGCTTCGGTTTGCGTATATTGTGGAACAAGCACCGCGCAAGGAACAAAATTTTGTAATCAATGCGGAAGTGCAATCGTACATGGCGATAAGATATGTATGACCTGCGGAAAAGAACAAGCCGGCGGAAAAGATTGGTTAACTACTTTATTATTACATATATTCCTTGGGACTTTTGGGATACACAGATTTTATACCGGAAATATAGCAGCCGGAATAATACAACTCCTAACAGGATGCGGATGCGGAATATGGTGGATAGTGGACTTGATACTGATTATCTCCGGCGACTATAAAGACGGAAACGGACAAAAATTAGACCGCTCACGTTACTAATTTAAGATAAAATGATAGCAGTTGTTATACCATCATACAAAGTTAAAAAACACATTCTCCAAGTTATTAGCGAGATAGGAGAAAACGTGGACAAAATTTATGTCGTAGATGATAAATGTCCACAAGAATCAGGTAAATTTGTGCAAGAAAGATGCCAAGACAAGAGAGTCACCGTACTCTTCAATGAAATAAACAAAGGAGTCGGAGGAGCAGTAAAAACAGGTTACAAGCAAGCTATCGCCGACAACTGCACTATTGTAGTTAAACTCGACGGTGATGGACAAATGAACCCCAAACTTATACCCGAGCTGATACAGCCAATTATTAATAACGCCGCCGACTATGTCAAAGGTAACAGATTCTACTTTTTAAATTCGCTTTTGAAAATGCCTAAAATGAGATTGTTTGGTAACAGCATGCTGTCATTGATAAATAAATTTGTCAACGGATACTGGAACATCATGGATCCAACAAACGGATTCACTGCAATTAGCGTAGAGACATTGAAAATGATGCCATTAGAGAAAATAGAAAACAGATACTTCTTTGAAAGCGACCTGCTCTTCCGACTCGGAACAATCAGAGCAGTAGTCCACGACTTCCCTATGCACGCTAAATACGAAGACGAAGAAAGTAATTTGAAAATAACAAAAGTCCTCTTAGAATTTCCGCCTAAATATATGACCCGATTTTTCAAACGGATATTTTATAATTACTTTCTTAGAGATTTTAATATAGCTTCCATTGAACTCCTGCTCGGAACAATATTCTTCTTATTGGGAACACTGATAGGAATATACAGATGGTATCAAAGCGCAGTAACAGGCATGACAGCAAGTGCAGGGACGGTCATGTTCGCCTCACTGCCTATTATTCTCGGATTTCAACTACTACTCTCTGCCCTTAATTTTGATATTAAAAACATTCCTAAAAAATAATTTTCTTAATTATACTTAAATGCTACAAGAAAACAGAAAAACAGACTGGGACAATTATTATAACAAGACCTACAAAATCAGGAGCTTCACACGCAAACAGACAGAACGACTATTGCTCAAACTGATGAAGAAATATTCTCTTAATCTTGACAACAAAAGTATTGTAGAACTCGGAGGAGCAAATAGCTGTTTCTACGATGCAATAAGAAATCAAATAAATCCGTTAAACTTTCATGTTATAGATAACAATGAAACCGGATTAAATAAGTTCAAGATGCGAACCGCCGAAGATAAAAAAGTATCCATGCAAAATGCCGATATCTTGAATATTAATACCGAACAAAAATTTGACCTCGCATTTAGCATCGGATTAATTGAACATTTTGATATTGACAACACCGCTAAATCTATAAAGACACACTTTGACCTCGTCAAGTCAGGTGACATCGTCATAATATCATTTCCTACTCCGACACTAATTTATAGAGTGGCAAGAAAAATATGCGAGATAATCGGAATATGGTTCTTCCACGACGAAAGACCTATAAAATACAGCGAAGCAAAACCTGAATTTATTAAACATGGCGAAATACTGTTCACTAAAATAAACTGGCTCGCTATACTTTCCCAACGTTTCATTGTAACTAAAAAATACTAAGTAGAATCCAAATAATTTTTATTATATGCTTAAACATATTACTTTTTCTAAAATAATTTTATTTATTATCTGTTTTGTCATTTGTTATATTCATATAGCACAAAAGATGTGGAAGCGTGCAGACCGAGTAATAGGTTGGGATGTTAAATCATACTATGCCTATTTGCCGGCACTAATAATAGAGAGAGATGCTAAATTAGATTTTATAGAAACCAAGCCAGAAAAATATCGAGATAAAATGTGGCCAGAAATTGCACCAAATGGGAACAAAGTTATCATGACAACAATGGGACTTTCAATGTTATATTTCCCTTTTTTTGCTGCAGCACACGTAGTTGCGTTGATAACTAACCTCGATGCACATGGCTACTCCGGAATATACGTTATGGCACTATTAATGAGCTCCCTATTTTACCTGATACTCGGATTTATTTTGTTAAGAAATTTATTACGTAAATTCTTCTCCGAAATAGTAACCGGAATCACGTTGTTACTTACATTCTTTGCTACTAATTTACACTGGTACTCGCAATTTGAAGCCACTATGTCGCACTCTTATAATTTCGCATTGTTTGCTATATTTCTCTGGCTCACTGACAGATGGCACAATAAAAGCAATCTTAAATATTCTATTCTTACCGGACTTTGCATAGGATTTATTACGCTTATCAGACCGACTAATGCTATCATCGCTCTGGTTTTTGTGTTTTATAATATTGTTAATATCAAGCAGATAATACCTAAATTTAAACTCTTTCTTAAAAATTATAAGTATATATTAATCATTGCCGCGATGGCTTTTGCAGTGATAATACCGCAGCTTATATATTGGAAATATGTCACAGGAAATTGGTTCTTTTATTCGTACGGAAACAAAGGAAACTTCTTCTTTAAGAATCCCCAAATCTATAATGGTCTGTTTAGCTACCGTAAAGGTTGGCTCGTATATACACCTGTGATGATACTCGCACTGATAGGATTTATTTTCTTGTTCACCAAAGAAGAACTAAAAAAATTCGCCCTCGCATTTACTACTTTTATTATTATCAATATCTATGTCATTTTCTCATGGTGGTCGTGGTGGTACGGAGGCGGACTGGGAATGCGCTCTATGATAGACTCTTATGCACTGCTAACCATTCCAATGGCGGGAACTATAAATTATTTAGTCAATCAAAAATTGCTCAAAAAAATAGCATCATACGCATTAATCGCTTTATTTTTTGTGCATGGAATATTTCAAACGTTGCAATATTACTACGGTGCCATTCACTGGGATTCAATGACAAAAAAAGCTTATTGGGACTCATTCCTTAGAATAAAACCATCAGAAAATTTCTATTTTTATGTCATTGAGCCAAACTATGCAGATGCAATGATAGGAAAAGAAATTATCAAAACCGAATATGAAAGTATTTTTGACAAACAAGGACTGCTTTGTGATGCAGAAACGATAGACTCGGCTAAAAATGTCTTTGTTACTAATATGAAAGAAATTAATGTGGAAGGAATAGAAGCACGAAGTAAAGAAAACGCATTCCAAGGCGAATATTCCGTAAAATTAAATCAAGATATACAATTCGGTTTTACCACTACAATAAACTCACTTGTGTATGGAGATGTGTACATTATTAAAGTAAAAAGATTATCGGATACAACTCTCAGCAGCTTAGTAATTCAAGCAGAAAATGTGGAAGACTTTTATGATATTCACAGAGAATCTGAAAAAATTGCCGACTCTGAATGGCAAGAAATTAAAATTAAATTCAATGTCCCTAAAAATTTGCATAATAAAACAGTTAAAGTATATTGCTATAATAATAATCAGGACTCAGCTTATTTTGATAATTTACAGATAGATAAAATTTGCCCCGAATAAAATAGTGCCACTATGAAGCGACAAAAAAAAAACGCTCTCTTTGTTAAAATATTAATTTATATTAATATATTTGCAGTACTACATTTGATTATTATTTACGGCTCCGTTTATATTAATCCTATGTACTGCAAATATATAGCACTTGCCGGAATGTCTTACAATTTTGCCATCTTTTCTAATCTCACGATAATGTTGATATGGTGTTTTATTGATTTTAAAAAAATATTACTCTCACTGACAGCGCTGCTCATCGGCTACAGCTATTTTTATATCACTTTCAATGTCAGCTCCGGGAAAAAAGAGGAAAAAATAGATGATATTAAAGTCTTATCTTTTAATGTCCGACTTTTTGACAAATACAATTGGATAAAAGAAGAAGGAACAACAAAAAAAATTCTCAATTTTATTGAAGAGCAAGATGCTGACGTGATGTGTTTTCAAGAATTCTACTCTTCCGACAAAGGAGAATTTGATATGAACCGAAAAATAGTTAAATTTTTTAAATCTAAATATTCACACATCTCGTATGAGACCATCGGAAAGAAGAAATACAATTACGGAATAGCCACTTATTCTAAATATCCTATTGTTAATAAAAAAATATTAGAGAAAGAAGACGATAATTTTGCCATATACTCTGACCTCCTTATTAATTCGGACACTATTCGAGTTTTTAATTGTCATCTTGCATCGGTGCATCTTGAAAATGAAGATTATAAATTCATAGATAGCATCACTGCCAAAAACGGCAACCTCATGCAGCTTAAAGAACTCAAACGAATTATAAACAAGATTCTCACTTCCGCGAAAATTCGTGCCGAACAAGTCAAGATGATAGAAAAAACCCTCGACTCTACTACTTTTCCTGTAATATTTTGCGGGGACTTCAACGATGTCCCTATTTCTTATGTGTACAAAAAAATCTCCCATTATCTTGATGACGCATTTTTATACGGCGGACTTGGCTTTGGAAGTACTTACATTTACAATCTTTTCTCGCTTAGAATTGACTATATTATGTTTAGTAATCATTTCAATGCCTATAATTATCAAACTCATACTCAAAAAATCTCTGACCATTATCCTATCTCGTGTATTTTAAAATTAAATTAATTGTTAATAAAATGGAACTAAAAACAAATTTATCTAAAATCAAAAGCTTGTTACCACAGAATGTAAAACTCATCGCAGTTTCTAAAACCAAATCTGCCGATGTAATATTAGAGGTCTATAAACTTGGACAAAAAGACTTCGGTGAAAACAAAGTACAAGAATTGCAACAAAAATATCAGATACTGCCTAAAGATATAAGATGGCACATGATAGGACATTTGCAAACCAACAAAGTTAAATATATCGCCGAGTTTGTAACACTCATACATGGAGTGGACAGCGTAAAACTTTTACAAGAAATAAATCATCGTGCCATAGAAAATCAACGAACCATAGACTGCCTCTTACAAGTTCATATAGCAAAAGAAGACACTAAATTCGGATTCTCAAAAGACGAAATCTTAATGATGTTAAAAAATAACGAAATCGCTAATTTACAAAATATTAGGATATGCGGACTGATGGGAATGGCTACTTATACAAGTGACGACATTGTAGTTTTTAACGAATTTAATGAACTTGCCATCTTCTTTGAACAAATAAAAAATACGTACTTTGCCGACAAAGATTATTTCAATGAAATATCAATGGGTATGTCTGGAGATTATCTCATTGCTATACGAGCCGGAGCTACAATGGTAAGAATAGGAAGCAGTATATTTGGAAATAGAGAATAAATTTCTACCTAAAATACGGAAGATTCATAAAAAATAACTTGGTAATGTTCATAGATTAACTCGGAACTTGATTATGAACACTACCTTTTTTATACCCGATTGTTTTTTATATTTCATTGAATAAAATTTTTAGAATAATTTTGTATTTTACTATAAAAAATGTACATTTGTAAAAATAATAATAAAATATGAGAAAAGAGTTTAACACCGCCGGAATTTGTAATCCGCAATTGCATTACA
>DYQJ01000031.1 GCA_020719345.1 Draconibacterium orientale
TATATTGGCTATTCTCGGCACTTTTTTAGTATCTCGGTCTCTATTATCTCGGTCTTCTGACTTTAGTACCAGACGATTTTTTGGCTCCCATGACTGGTCATCACGATTTCTGTTTCGGTTCTTTCTTCCGGTTTTTTCTAATATCAAATTAGCATCTTTTTTACTGCGGTTTTTATCTCGGCGTTCATATATCTCGTTAATGTTGTTTTCGCGCACCTTAGTAGAAGCATTGATATCAGTGGAGTCTTTATAATAATTTAAAAAATGGTTGAACTCTACCGACACAAAGCGTTTGATAAGGTCTTCGCGCGACATTTCGTCTAATTTCTTGTTTATTACAGGTAGAAATTGTGATATTTGTTTTTCGTCAAACTCTATATTTTTAATCTTATCTATCAAATTGAATAATTGCAATTCGCAAATGGCTTTTCCGTTAGGAATTAATCTATGTTCAAACTTCTTTTTTGTTATGCGTTCCAATACTTTAATACGGCTTAGTTCCTTTTGTATGATAACGGTTATAGATATTCCGCTTTTTCCGGCTCTTCCTGTTCTGCCGCTTCGGTGAATATATATTTCTGGGTCATCCGGCAAATTATAATTTAAGATATGTGTTAAGTCGGTGACATCTATTCCTCTTGCAGCTACGTCTGTTGCCACGAGCATTTGTAATTTTCCGCTTCGGAAACGTTGCATGACGTGGTCGCGTTGCGCTTGTGAGAGGTCTCCATGCAACGCATCCGAGTTGTAGCCATCTGTCATTAGATTGTCGGCTACTTCTTTGGTCTCCATTCGTGTTCGGCAAAATATTATCCCGTAAATATTAGGATACATATCAACAATACGTTTTAATGCTAAATATCTATCTTTCGGTTTTACAACGAAATAGTGATGCTCTACATTATCGGCGCCTGCATTTTTCTTTCCTACAGAGATTTCTACAGGGTTGTGCATGTAATTAGCGGCTATTTCACGTATCTCGTTAGGCATAGTTGCCGAGAACAAGAAATTACGTTTTCCTTCCGGAGTTGAAGCAAGAATTTCATCCATTTCATCTTTAAACCCCATGTTCAACATTTCGTCTGCCTCGTCAAGCACCAACCATTTTATCTTTTCTACTTTTAAAGCCTTACGCTTAATAAGGTCAAGAACTCGTCCGGGAGTTCCTACCACGATTTGACTGCCACGTTTGAGATCCGTTATTTGTCCTATAATATTGGCGCCACCATAAACAGCTGTTATAAATAAGTGACTTGTATCTAACGAAAAAGTGTCAAGGTCTTTTGCTATCTGCATACACAATTCGCGAGTGGGACACAAAATAAGGAGCTGCGTATCTTTATTGCTGACATCAATTTTTTCTATCAGCGGCAACCCAAAAGCAGCGGTCTTTCCGGTACCGGTCTGAGCTAAGGCAATAATGTCGTTTTCAGTATTAAGTATCTCTGGGATAGTTTTCTCTTGTATAGGAGTAGGTCGTTCAAAACCTAACTTGTTTATAGCCGAAAGAATGTTAGCGTTCAAACCTAAATCATTAAAATTTTCCATTTACTTTAATTATTATTTTCTTTTAAAATGCAAAGGTATATAAATTTTGTTAATATAATAATATTTATTTCTTTTTATTAAAAAAATAATTGGAACTGTAATTTTTCCAGTGATAATACCCATAAGCCTTATATGTTCTTATATGCCTTATATGGTTTAAAAAATTTATCACTTAAAAATTTACACTACCAAAATAATTTTATTTCTTTTTATTAAAAAAATAATTTTATTTCTTATTTTTGCATAAAATTTAAACAATTTATAGATATGAAGACTTATTTTATAGGATTAATTTTTTTGTTATTAATGGTGTCCTGCGGAAAAGATCAAGCCGAGAAGGATGAAGAAATTATATTGAACTATTTGAAAGATAACAATATAAAAGCTTGGAGACATTCTTCGGGAATTTATTACCTGATGACTAAAACCAATGACACTGCGGAGATGATATATCCGAGCTATTCTTCCCGAATCTACATAAAGTATAAGGGATATCTAACCGATGGCACTATATTTGACCAGACCCGCGAAGGTGACACTGCCGAGTTTGTGCTTAATCAATTAATTTACGGATGGCAATATGGGATTCCGCTTATGAAAAAAGGCGAGTCGCAACTACTTCTTGTCCCGTCTGAACTCGGATATGGCGATTACCAAAACAATATTATTCCGGCTAACTCGGTATTGATTTTTGAAATAGACTTGTTAGATTTTAAGTAGAATTAGATTTTTAATTACCGTTTGTATATACAACTTTGCCAAAGTTAAATAAGTAAAGGTCATAATTTATACAAAACTTTGCCAAAGTTTGAAACTTTCGCAAAGTTAAATAAATAAATAGTAATAGATATTTTTTATTTGTGGGAGAAATACTCGTTAAAAGCTTTTACTCTTTGTTCTATTATCGGATAATCGCTTTTTTGTATTTGCGACATACATGCTCTTAGTCCTTCGGTTCGTTCGCTTCCGGCTGTTTGTATGGCGATGGCACTAATACCAAAATATAATAAATTTTGTATTAGCTCGCTTCCTGTCATGCCCGGATATGAGATAGTAAAATAAAATCCATCTGCTATAGGCAAATCTTCGTCTTTATCATATACTATATTGAAATTGTTGTCGGTGAATAATTTTTTCATGTACTTAGCATTTTCTCCGTAAACTTTTACATCTTCAATAAAATTATGCTCGCCGTCGTTAAAAGCTTTCAACATTGCTGCCAATCCGTATTGTGCAGTGTGCGGTGCGCCTGCACTTAGGGAATATATAGAATTGAAAATCAGCGAATAACCAAAAGAAGCTCGGGTATAATATCTTAATAAGTCAGGATATTCCATGTTATATAGCTTCGGAGAAATCAATAACATACCTACTCGTTGTCCAGCAAAGCTAAAAGTTTTGGAGCTTGAAATGAGGATAACATAATTTTCGGTATATTTAGCCACACTTGGTTGATAAGGTGGTTGTCCTGGATTAGAATAGTCGTATCTAAAATCCATTCCAAAATATGCGAGGTCTTCTATTACGATGGCGCCATATTTAGTAGCAAGTTCTCCAATGATTTGCAATTCTTCGTGACTAAATGTTATCCACGAAGGATTATTAGGATTTGAGTACAAAATGGAGGAGACTTTATTGGAGGACAAATAGCTCTCTAATTTGTCTCTAAGTTTTTGTCCGCGATAGTTGTAAACGTCAAAAGTTTGATAATCATGTCCTAATATTTTACATTGCAATTTTTGAACAGGGAATCCTGGGTCAATAAATAAAGTTCCTTCTTTTGTAGCATCTCGGCGGTTAGCCACAAGGAATAGTGCCATGCTACCTTGTATTGAGCCAACTGTTGGGATACAATATTGCTCGCTTATATCTATGTCTAAGAAAAGCTTAGCAAATCGAGATATCTCTTTCTTCAGCGCCGGTACGCCTTCTATGTTTCCGTATTGTGAACCAAGTCCTTTTTTTAGCGCTTCTATTTCGGCATTTATACCTATTTCGGAAGGTTTAATTCCGGGAACTCCCATCTCCATGCGAATGAACTTAATTTCTGACTTTTTCTCTATGGTATTAACTAACTTTACTATTTCACGAATGCTCGCAAAACCAACATCTTTCATGCCTAATTCTGACATGGTACTTTTTACCAATTCTTGATTAACTATCGTATTTGTTATCATTACGTTTATTAAATTTATTATTATTTTATTTTTTTGCAATATAAGAAAAAATTTTGGTATAAAAAAATGAAATATCTCATTGTTTTTTATTTTTTAGGAGATAAATTTGCTATTGACAAAAATATGCCTAAGAATATGCCTAATACGGCGGCAAATAATACTTGCACGTCTTCGGGTAGAAGAAAAGTTATTGTGTGTGCCGGAATCCAGAAGAATGGGATAGTTTTTTTAATGACGAAATCCCAAAATCCCTTCCATTTGATAGTTTGTATAATTTCTCCGGCTTGGATAGGTTTCAAAAATTCACGCATCGTACCACCTCCGCGTTCTATGTGCATATCTGTTATTTTGTGAAGTGCCATCATTACGGGAGCAAAAATGACATTTAACAGCACACTCACACTAAACGAGACCGCCAGCTTTTTTATAGTAAAATCGCCATTCAGTGAAACAATAGAATCCTTCAATCCCATATACTCTAAAAATATAGGTGTTCCCTTAGCAAAAACAACAAACGCCATTTTTATGCCAAGTCCTAAAAGTCCCCAGACAATACCGCGTTGGATTAGTCCAAAAGAAGAGTTATTGTATTCTCCCGTTCGTATGCGCAACCCTATGGATTCGCCGAGCGTAGCGAGGATAGCAAATTTAATAAAACTAAAAATCATGCCATGCTCACGATTTTGAACTTTCACAAAATCAAACACTTCGCTAAAAAGAAATAGCGGTGCTATTAATATCAATGAGACTATTATCAGTCTAATGTCATTTTTTTTTAACATTGTTATATGTATTACTATTATTTTTTGCAAAACTACAATTAATTATAGACTAAAAAAAAGAGTTTTGTCAGATTTGTTTATTTTATTGATTTTTTTTGAACATTTTTTCTACGGTTTCGTTCTTTCATTATTAACATTAGTTCGCGTCCTGTTTGTCCGGCTACTGCGGTATTTTCTTCGGCTCGTCTCATTAAGTAAGGCATCACTAATTTTACGGGTCCGTAAGGGACATATTTTGCAACATTATAACCTTGTTTGGCGAGATTAAAACTGATATGGTCACTCATGCCATATAGCTGCGCAAAAAATATACGTTTGTCGTCTTTTTGAATATTATTTTCTTGCATCAGCTGTGCTAAGTATCTGTTGCTATGTTCATTATGTGTTCCGCAAAATATACTCATGTTTTGTATATTTTCTACGGCAAATTTTAAAGCAGCATTATAATCTCGGTCGGTATTCTCTTTGGTGTCGTGAATAGGAGATTTGTATCCGTTATTAGATGCTAATAATCTTTCTTTTTCCATGTATGCTCCGCGGACGAATTTTGCGGCGAGGATAAAATTTCTACTTTTCACTAATTCAAGTGCGCTTCGTAAAAAATCTAATCTATCCCATCGGTACATTTGTAACGTGTTGTAAACTATCGCTTTTTGTTTGTT
This sequence comes from Draconibacterium orientale, assembly GCA_020719345.1. Taxonomy (GTDB): domain Bacteria; phylum Bacteroidota; class Bacteroidia; order Bacteroidales; family DYQJ01; genus DYQJ01. The sequence continues at coordinate 5,170 of DYQJ01000031.1, forward strand.
ATATTTTTCCATCATACGAAGTACAACTTTATCAACAATATCTTGAATGGCAAAATCTTCGGCATCAATCAAAATAGAGACATCGTGTTTGTAAGCGGTATTACACAATAAATCAATATGTTGTTCAAATATATTTAATTGTTTTCTCTCTGTTTCCGAAAGTTCAGTTTTTTTAGTAGCAATTTCTAATATATTTCCTAAAGCGAAGGCGGAGGGTTTAAAAACTGCAAACGCAATATTTTTTTGCGAGGCTGCATTTTTTATAGAACGTATTGTTTCGTCAAGTGTTTTTTCAATTTCTGTTTCCGTATTTTCGCCTTCTACGGAGTAGTCCAGAATGGATTTTATATTAAATTGTGCTAATAAGTTCACATTTTTATCGCATTCTGTTAATGTCTCGCCTCCTACAAAATGGCTGTAAATAGTTGATTTAAAAATCCATCCGATAGGGAAGTTAATTTTTATAGCTATATTGGTCATTGTTTTACCAAATTTGACCATACAATTGCTTGCCATCATTTTAAATAAGAAATAAGCTTTGCGAAGGTCTTTGTCCGATTTGTGGGAAAACGCCACCTCTGTATTTTCAAAATGTATCATCTGTTATTTTTTTATTGTTTAAAGAAATAAAATGATTTTACGAAATCCTGTTTTTCTATTTTCAAAATGTAATATCCGGTTTGTTGAATGTTTATGTCATAATTGTTCTTTCCGATAGATAAAAGCTGTTCTTCAGTAGTTAAAGGTCTGCCGCTGATGTCGTATATTGTTATTTGATATTTCTGAGTTGCTAAGTTATTGTTTATAAAAATATTATCTTCTACTAATGTAGGAAAGCAAGATATTTTTTGGTCGTCAATATTATAAATATTTGTAGTTACATATACATTTTTCATTATTTCACTTGTTCCACATCTGTTATATACCGTCAGAAGCACTTTATATATTCCTTCATGTAAATAGTTGTGCGAGGTTTCGTAGTTGTTATCTGTCTGTCCATCTCCAAATTGCCAGCTGCATGTAGTCGCATTTACGGAGGTGTTAAAAAAATTAACTTCTTTTGAATTTAAAATATAATCAAAATCTGCCATCGGTTTACCAACAAATAGATAGTCAGATTTTGTCATGGATGTTGTTCCGTTCTTGTTTTCGGTAGTTAAAGTGATAGAATATACTCCGCCGGTAAAAAATTTTATGACAGGATTTTGAGAATTTTTGTTTGTATTATTCAAGAAGACAAAGCTGTTCGGGGTTATTTCCCATCTCCATTTGACAGGGGAATATGTAGATAGGTCATATAAAAAGACTTCGTCGTTCAGACATGGCGTCATGTTGCTGATAGTAAAATTAGAATATGGCACAAATTCTTCGGTGTTCAGCATGTCAATACTCCAGATTCCGCGTCCGTAAGTTGCAACAATCAATTTATTGTTGATATAGTCAATTTCTATGTCCATTATTTTTATTTTCGGCAAATTAGCAGAGCAGTCTATCCATGTGTTATTTATTTCGTCAAGAACAAATACTCCGTTATCTGTTCCAATATATTTTATTCCGGATTTTCCATTTTGTATATTAATGCAATTGATTTTAATGTTTGACAAATTATAAGATACATTTTTCCATGTTTGTCCGGCATCATCGGTTTTGAAGACTTTTTTATTGTCAATATTATCAGCAACAGTCAGCCAAATGAAATACGGATTGTCATTGTTAATTTCTAAATCATAATAATTAAAGAGGTATTTATCAATCATTTGTGAGTTTGCTGTAGGTATGTCGGCAGTAATATTTCGCCAAGTTCGGCTTCCATCTTTGGTTAAAAATATTCCTTCTGAGGAGGTGAGATAAAAAACATTTTCTAATTTACTGCTAAGTTCAACTTCATAAAATCTGCCTTCAATTTTAGGGGTTTTCATTTCTATCCATGTTTCTCCGCTGTTTATAGTTTTGTAGAGTTTTTTATTTATCGCATAGATGACGTTAGGATTTTTTTTATCTATCTTAATATTATATTTTCCTTCAAAAATAGAGTCGTTTTTTTGCGGGGTTATATTTTGAAAAGTCAGTCCTTTGTCGGTAGTTTTAAAAATCTCTCCTTCGTTAGTAGAATAATAAAAAATATTGTTATTTGAATAATCTAAAGCGCAGCTCCATGTTTGTTGCAGTCCTAAGGTTTTAATTATATCTTTGTCAGTTAATAATATAGAATTATTTTGTCGTGTGGCAATAATGTAATTAGCATTGAATTTAGAAATATCTATATTTAAGATTTGCGATATGTTCATCTTTTCCGAGATATTTTGCCACGTATTTCCTAAGTCCGTTGATTTGTAGAGTCCGCCGTCGTTGGCGAGATAAATAGTGCTGTCTAAGGCATTAAATTTAATATCAAGTTGTCCGGCATGTACCCAATTTACATTGTCCTCCGCCGAATTGTTGTTTAGATTAAAATTTATGCCGGTGTCCGATGATTTCCATATATTTTTAGCGCCGATAATAATTTCCGCAGAGTTGATAGGGGATATCAAAATCGTAATATTATAATGTGCATCACCTTCATTAATCACCATTTCTCTAATACTAATTTCGGATAAATTACTTTTTAAGCTCCAATTTTTTCCTGAATCTATGCTGATAAAAAGCGAGTTAAGTTCGTGGCTGTTTTTATCTACGGTAAGTGCATATAAGAGATTAGGATTTTTTTCGGAAGTAGCCAACTCTATGCGGCAGATGTAGGTGTTATCATAAACAGTCGGTTCTGATATAACAAAGTCGTCGCCATAATCAGTAGATTCAAAAAATCTTGCGCCTCCATTGATATTAAACGAGGTGCAATAAACAAAATTTTCTTTTGTAGCATTAAATTCTAAGTCTTTAATATTGTGATTAGTTAATACATGTTTCCATGTTAATCCGGCATCTTGTGATTTAAAAACTCCGATTGTTGTAGCTGCAAAGATTATATTAGGAGAAAATTTACTTATCAATAAAGAGTTGATATAAACATTATCTTTTATTTCAAACTGTAATCCGCTTATGTTCCATGATATTCCGTGGTCTGTAGATTTGTAAACTCCGCGTGATACAACACTTTGCATATTTGCATCACCGGAGGCGATATAAATGGTATTATTATCTGGTGCTATTGCAATATCACTTACCGAATAGATATTAAATAAGTCGGTCATATTTTGCCAACTTGCACCTGAGTCGTTTGTGCGCCATAATCCGCCGGTTGTGCCTACGTATATGATGTTTTTGTTTGTTTTATCAAATTCTATACAGTCAACTCTTCCTATGCCTGTATTTTTGCCGGTTGCAATGTCCATACAAGTATTATCGGTTAAAACGGAGTTCCAATTGGTAGCGACCGTCCCCTTAAGATTATAAGATTGTCCATGTACAGACAAAATAAAAGAAAAACAAAAGAGGACTAATAATAGAGAAGTTTTTTTCATAACATCAAGATTTTTTGTAATAATACGGCGTGTAAAAATATAAAAATAAAGATTAATAACCAAAATATAATTCTATATTTTTTCACATTTTTTTTCACACGAATAGAGTTTTGATTCAAGAAAAAATCTTTTTAATCAAATTATTCACAAAAAATCAATGTTCCGACAATTAACTAACTTAAAATCAAATCACTAACAACGAAGATACAGAAAATGACGCTTGCTATTCCGTTGGTTGTTCCAAAAGCAAGTCCTATTTTAGATAAATCATCGGCGCGGACTAAGCTGTGTTGATATGCTAATAATCCACTAAAAATTGTTGCTCCTATCCAAAATAATATTCCAAAATCCCATATTATACCGGTGAATATTAATATAATAACTACCAGACAATGTAAAACAATAGAAAGAAATCTCGCTTTTGTTTTGCCTAACATGACCGGAATAGAATTCAAATGTTCAGATTTATCAAAGTCATAATCTTGCAGCGCATAAATAATATCAAACCCGCTTACCCACAAAAGAACGATGCAAGAAAATAAAACCGGTAACAATGCAAACTCGCCGGTCACAGATAAATATGCTCCTATCGGCGCTAACGACAAACCGATGCCCAACACAAAATGACACAGTGCCGTAAAACGCTTAGTATAGCTGTAAAATAAAACAACAAATAAAGCAACCGGAGATAATAAAAAAACTAATTTATTGATAAAGAATGTAGTAACAATAAAAAGCATCGAATTGAAAATAACAAAAATAAGTGCTTTAAAAGGTGATATCGCGCCGGCAGGTATCTCGCGAGTAGCCGTACGAGGATTCAAAATATCATATTTTCTATCTATAAATCTATTGAAAGCCATCGCCGAATTGCGCGCAAATATCATACACAAAATTATAAGCACAAAAACGACATAATTAAGAGCATAATGTTCAACTCCCAAAAAAAAACCTATTATTGCAAAAGGCATCGCAAAAATAGTGTGACTAAATTTTACTAATGACAAGTACTTTTTTATCTTTGTAATCATTTTTAAAATAAATAAATATTTTTTTCGCAAAAAAACAAATATTTTACGAAAATATATTATAAATTTGTTTTTATTTTAACTAAAACTTTAAATTATGAAAAGAAATATTTTCACCCTTATTTTTATAATGTTATTTATAAATGTATTGAAGTCGCAGACCCAAGAAAAGGTAGAACAAACACCGTATGTAAACCCTAAGGACAGCACGCTTTATTGGAATCAAAATTCTAAAATATATTGGTGGGTCTCTACATCGCCTACCGACAACTCGCAAGACGTCCTTTTGAAAAGTGAAACAATGCCGCAATATTCTAATCCCATGTACTTAGATGTAGAAGGTTTTAATACTTTGCGGACAGAGTCTGCCGCACATCCAAAAACAAAATATCTACTCAATAAGCAAATAATGTTTGAAGTATATGCAGACGGACTGCCGCCGACTTCTAAATCAGAATTAGTAGAAGCACCCAAACACAATGCTAACAGCCACGACTATTACGGAAAAGGGTTAGAATTGAAACTATCAGCCACTGACCAGACTGCCGGAGTAAAAAATATTTTGTATTCTATCAACGGAGCAAGCTATCAAAAATATACAGCGCCCGTAGACATAGATAAAGAAGGAGAAGTTAATTTAAAATATTATGCAGTGGACAATTGCGGAAATGTTGAGAAAGTAATAGAGAAAAAATTTATCCTTGATTTAACCGCGCCTGTCACAACAAAAGAAGTTGTAGGAAATAAAATAGGTGATGTTTTGTCACAAGATGCCAAAATAGAACTTAAAAGTGTGGACAACCTTGCCGGTGTAAAAAACACCTTTTATATTATAGATGACGGAAAACCACAAGTTTATACTGCCCCAATTCCTGCGGTGACTTTTTTTGGAGGCAAACATAAAATAAATTTTTATGCAATAGATAATGTTAATAATAACAACATTAGCAATTTTAAAGATGGAGCAATGTCCCAATTTAGCTACGAATTTATTTTAGATAAAACAGGTCCTACTGCCAAAATGACTATTGTAGGAGATAAATATGTTAAAGATAAAACCTATGTCTCGGCGCGAACTAAATTTGAAATAGAAGCAGATGACGACTTCTCCGAAATTAGCAGTGTCAAATATAAACTCAACTCCGGAGCAGAGCAGATTTATAGCACGCCAATGAATTTTGCAGCATCCACAGGATTTGTCATCTTAGATTACAAATCCGAAGATAAACTCTCCAATGTGGGAAAATTGTACAGCACGACTGTTTTTGTAGATGCTACTCCACCTATTTCGTTCATTGATTTTAGTGAACCACAATTCTTTGACCGAGATACATTATTCATAAGTAAAAAAACTACTATTAAATTATCTTCTAAAGATGCCGAATCGGGAGTAACTAAAATTGATTATATCTCAGACGGCGGAGCAAAAACCACGTACTCTTCCCCTTTTAAAATTGAAAGTTCGGGCTATAAAAAAATAACTTTTAGCGCCACCGACAACGTAAACAACATAGAAATAGAAAAAACAAGCTACGTAATGATAGACAATGAAGCCCCGGAAATATACATACGTTTTAGCATAGAGCCGGTACGAGAAGACGATAAAAACGGCAAGAAGTACCCGGTTTATCCGCAATATACAAAACTATATTTATCAGCAACCGACAAAAGTACCGGAACACAAGACATCTTGTATTCTATTAATAATTCGCTACTTACTAAATACGAAAGCACCAAAAAGATTAACGAATCCGGCGCATTAACAAACGAACAATTTTATACGCTAAAAGTGGTAGCAGTAGATAAACTCGGAAATAAAAATGAAAAAGAAGTAAGCTTCTTTATTTCAAATAAATAAGATTTTAGAAATTATAAAATAAATAAAATGTATAAAAATTATTTGTCCACAGCACAAAAAGACGAGGTCACCGCTAAAATCTCCTCCGCACAAAATATAATTATCTCAGGACACATAAATCCCGATGGAGACTGTCTCGGTGCAGCACTTGGAGTCTATAATTATTTGAAATCTATGAACAAAAACGTAACTATATTTGTTCCTAATGAATTTCCTAAATATTTGAAATGGCTGAAAGGTGCTGATAATATTCTGGTATTCAATCAAGAAGATACAAGTCATGTAGAATTAGTATTAGATGCCGAACTTATATTTTGTCTTGACTACAACGAATTGAAACGATGCGGAGACATATCTAATTCATTACAAGTATCATCTGCTTACAAAATAATGATAGACCATCATCCCTCGCCGCAAGATTTTTGTAATCTTACTGTCTCGGACACCGCAGTAAGCTCTGCCTCCGAACTTGTATATTGTTTTCTAAAACAAATAGATAACAACTTTATAAACCAAGATATAGCTGAAAATTTGTTTGTTGGCATTGTGATGGACACCGGTTGTTTTCAACATAATTCTTCGTTGCCGGCTACTTTTATTATCATAGCTGAGCTTTTACAAAGCGGTATCAATAAAGATAATATTTTCAACTTATTGTTTAAAAACAGCTCCGAAAATAGAGTTAAACTGCTGGGATATCTGTTAAACAACAAATTATTCTTCTTACATGACAAAAAAACTGCGTACATCTATTTTTCAAAAGACGAACAACAACAGTTTGATTATCAAATAGGAGATACCGAAAGCTTTGTAAATATACCGCTACAAATTGCCTATATAGAAATCTCAGCTTTTATCATGGAGTCCGACAATCATGTGAAAATATCGTTACGAAGCAAATCGTATTTTGACGTAAATCTCCTTGCCCGACAATATTTTAACGGAGGCGGACACAAAAACGCAGCCGGTGGCAAAATTTATCACTCTCTGTCCGATACAGTCCGATTTTTCCTTAATGTTATTAATAACACTGAAATATAAGAAGTTATGAAATATTGGATAGCAATTATCTCTCTCTTCCTTTTGGTTGCATGCAAAGAAGAACCGAAAAAACAAACATATAATAAAGAATACAAGGAGTCTCTGGAAGATATAAATAAATATTTAGTCTCCGAAGACTCCAACCGGATAGCTAATTATGCCGCCCGAAAAGAATGGAATATGCAGGTAACGAAGACAGGTTTGTGGTACCAAATATATCACACCGGCGAAGGTAAAAAAGCCGAGTTAGAAAAAATTGCTACTCTCAAATTTAGAGTTGAACTACTTGACGGAACAATATGCTACGACTCCGACTCTGTAGGAAACAAACGAATTAAATTAGGGAAGAGCAACATAGAAAGCGGACTAACTGAAGGACTTTTATTTATGAAAACCGGAGATAAAGCGCGTCTAATTTTGCCACCATATCTTAATTACGGACTCATCGGAGACGAATACAAAATTCCGCCACGCTCCATCATCGTATATGACATAGAACTTATTGATATATCTGATTATTAGATTATTTAAAGAAATTTACTATCTGCCAACAATGAATTAATAAATAAAATTATGAAAATTAAAATTGAGAATATTGGTCCAATTAAAAATATTGAGTTTGATTTTTCAAAAAATTTACACCTAATATTTGGAAAGAATAATATAGGAAAATCTTTTTCCGTAAACTTAATATATTGTTTGGTTAAAAGCTTTATTGAAAACAATAGATTTAATACCGAATCTGATACTCCTTACAGAGGATTGTCAATATACAAAGAATTTAACGAAGACAAGGTTGTAAAAAGCTATTCTGAGCAAATAATAAATAATTCAAAAGAATTACCATCAGAAAACATTGTAAAATACATTATCAGTAAGTCTTTTTTAAAAGATTTTCAAGCTATGTTTTCTACGATTGTTTCACTTCAGAAAAATATAAAAAACCAATATTCTGATAAAAATGGATTAATAACAATTGATTTGGAACAAATTCAATTTTCAATTGAAATCGACCAAAATGGGCATTTTTCAATAAAAAATCTAAAATTAAAAACTGTTTATTCTGTAAAAACTGAAGATAATAGCATAGAAGTTTATAGGAACAATGAATGGATTTTTACATGTATGCCAAATATAATTGCAATAAGTCTTGCCGAAGATATAATATCACGAATTATTGTGCAAATAAATGTTTTTATTGATAAGATATATTTTTTACCTGCCTCACGTTCTGGACTTTACCCGGCAATAAATTCATTTAGCCCAATAATTGCTGAACTTACGAAAAACAGATATTTCATTTCAAATAGGAAAATTGAGCTACCTACATTATCAGAAATAACGTCAAGTTATTATATAGCATTATCTACTTTAAATGATAATATAAGCGATAAAAAAATGAATGAAATTGCAAAAACGATGGAAAAAAGACTTTTAAAAGGTAAAATAAAATACGACATAAAGGAAGGTAAGCTATATTATAATCCGGAAAATACAAAACTTCAATTAGAAATATCTGAAACATCGTCAATGGTAGCAGAGATTTCGCCTATTGTAACTTATTTAAGATATATTCTAACTAATAAGTTTTCAGATGAAGAATTAGAAATTAGAAAAAAATCAGAAGTTGACGATATTGTTAAATCAGAGAAAACAAACTTAATTATTATTGAAGAACCAGAAGCACATTTACATCCGGAAGCTCAATTAATTTTAATGGAGATTTTTGGCGAATTATCAAAATTAAATGTTAAATTGATAATAACATCACATAGTAACTATATGTTCAATAAGCTCGGAAATTTAATTTTGGAAAATAAGATAGATTATAAAATGGTAGAAAGTCATCATTTAATAATGACAAAAGAAGGAAGTGTTTGTAATATGGATATGGTTGTAAGTAGAGAGGGAATTGAAGATTACAATTTCATTGATATTTCTGAAAAACTGTATGAAGAACGAATGAATTTACTCGAAAAACTTGAAGACGATGTTATTAAATAGTATAAGAAATAATCAACAGTTAAAAGATTTTATCAAACCTATTTGCTCGGATGAAGGAATTTGTGTTCAAATAGATGACAAAATTGATAAAAACGACTATCTCGTTATTAAAGTAGATGAATACTATAATACTCTTGGTTTAGAACAAACACCTGCATCACCAGATTGCTTGATTGTAATTAAATGCAAAAACGATGGATATGCTCTTGCGATTGTTGAATTGAAAAATATAAATAACTCAGGTAGATTTGATATAGAAAACATGACACAAAAATTTACAACTTGTTTTAATGACTTTATGAGCAACAGATTTAAAGATTATTTTGATAGAGACTTTCAAAGAATTCAATTATTCTTTGTTTCAAAAGTAAATATAAGATTTAGAGATAACGATTTATCAAGAGGATTACGATTAGAGGCTTTAATAAACAAACGCTTTATTTTTAGAAATAAAAGATATATGATTAAAGCTTATAATCCTACCCCATTAGTCAAAGCTTGTTATAGTTAAATAAAATTTTGATGGATTGATAATAGTAATTAAAAATGGATATAATTTGAAAAAAAATATACTAAAAAATGACTAAGGAGAATAACATAAATTCGTTAATACTACAAGGCGAGAACTCGGCTATAGAATTTAAAAATGCCGAAGTTAAACCCGAAACTATTGCTAAAGAAATTGTCGCATTTGCAAATATGCTCGGCGGGACAATATTGCTCGGTGTGGAAGATGATAAAAATATTACCGGAATAAATCAGAACAAAAATTGGGAAGAATGGATAATGAACATCACACGAAATAATGTCAATCCGCCTATCTCGGTAGAGTTCAATATCTTATATTATCAAGAAAAAAATATAGCAGTTATTGACATTCCAAAAGGGAAAAATAAACCTTATCAAACCTTAGATGGAAAATATTATATACGAGTCGGCTCAACAAACCGAATAGCATCAATTAACGAACTGATGCGTATGTTTCAAGAAAGTGGTATGTTTCATTACGATTTAACTGCCGTAGAGAGAAGTAAAATTACTGACCTTAATTTCACTAAGTTAGATTATTATTTTAGCAAGTACGGTGTAGATTTTAGTTCCGAAACCGACAAAGAAAAACTCTTGCAGAACACCGATATTATGCACGACCAAAATGTCACTGTCGGGGGCTTACTTATCTTTGGAATCAATCCGCAAAGATATTTATATAATTATTATATTTCGTTTGCTCACTTCAATGGACACATAATTACCGAAGAACTTATTGATAAACAAAATATTGACTCTACATTAGATATACAAATAGACAGGACGCTGGCAGTGATAAAAAACAATTTATTAACACCGTCTAAAATAGTTGGACTAAAACGGATAGACACAAAATTTATTTACGAAGACAAAGTTTTTAGAGAAATTCTGCTCAATGCAGTGGCACACCGAAATTATGCTATCGTAGGAAGTCCAATTCGAGTATTTCTTTTCAATGATAGATTAGAAGTTTATAGCCCCGGCAAATTGCCTAATACTGTCACTATAGAAAAAATAAAAAATGGAGTCTCCTATTCTCGCAATAACGTAATAACCAAATTTTTAGAAAATTTAAGATATATAGACAAACTCGGAAGAGGTATTCCTATGATTATTAACGAAGCAAAAAAAGCCAATAAAACTGTTGAATTTGAAGAAATTGGCGAAGAATTTAAAGTCACTTTATTTTTATAATAAAAAATTTAAACGTATGAAAAGTATAGAACGAAGTTTTTTTTTCAAAATAATTTTACCTACTTTATTAGCCATTTTGTTATTTATTGCTACGATTTTTTTATTGATACTTCCCAGATTAGAACAAGCAATCATGGACTCAAAACGCGAAATGATAGCACAATTAACTAATTCTACTATCAGTATATTAGATAGTTACAACCAAAAAATAACAGATAGCATCTTAACTACCGAACAAGCACAAGAACAAGCAATTAAAATAATTGAAAAAATAAGATACGGACTCCAAAATAAAGACTACTTCTGGATAACAGACGAATATCCGCACATGATAATGCACCCATACCGAAACGACCTCAACTCAAAAGACCTCTCTAATTATCAAGACAAATCCGGAAAAAAACCTTTTGTGGAATTTGTGCAAATTGTTAAAGAATCGCAACAAGGATATCTGGAATATTTGTGGCAATGGAAAGACGACTCCCTACATGTTGTCCCTAAATTATCTTTTGTCAAAGAATATAAAAATTGGAAATGGATCATCGGAACAGGAGTTTATCTGGATGACGTAAATCAAGAAATGAAAAAGATGACCAGCAGCTTAATTAAAATATCTATTGCTATCGCATTGATATTAGCATTTTTACTATTTTTTATTATGCAACAAAGCTTAAAAACCGAACGTAACAGAATCACTGCCGAACTAAATTTGAAAAAATCCGAAGAAAAATATAAACTACTCGTAGAATCCGCTACAGAAGGAATTTTAATGTTAATTGACAATAAAATAGCGTACTTTAATGCTACTTTTCAGTCACTTACTAATTATTCTATAACGCAAATTGAACATATTGAAATTGAAACTCTCCTGCCTAATTGGAATAATATTTTTTACAATCATCAAAATAATCTCCCTAATAACGAAACTAAACTAAAACTTGCAAACGGCGAACTATTAGACATCAAAATCGCACTTCAAGAATCTAAAACATATAACAATAAAACACTGATAATCACTATTAAAGATAACAGCGAAAAAGTAAGCATAGAAAAACAATTAGAATCGAACAAAGAAAAATACATGACGCTTTTTAGAGGAGTAGATATAGGAATATTTAGAACTACGTTTGATTTTAAAGGTGTCTTATTAGAAGCTAATAACTTTGTCTTAAAACTCCTCGCCATAGACGAACTGAATGATAACAACAGAATTAACGTCTTTGAACTTATCAACAGTAAAGAAGACCGACAAAATATCATCGCAATATTGCAAAAAAATAAATTCGTTAAAAATGCTACTATTCAATTTGTTAATAAAAAAAATGTCGTCATTACTGCCGTTATTTCTATTGCGGTAGTTAAAGATAAACTCGCAAATATGCTCGTTTGCGAAGGAGTAATAGAAGATATTACCGACAAAATGAAATTAGACATCTTGAAAGATAATTACATTTCCGAACTGCAAAATACTAATCTTTTCTATTTGCAACCTGTAAAAAACATTGTTAAACAAATAGTTACAGCAGACTACCAAGCAGATATTAAGAATATATCTCAAATATTTATGAAAACAGAAACAGAAACTGTTTTATTAAATGTTCAAAATAAAGATAACATTGGAACAATAGAACTAAAAGATATAGTAACCCGCGTCAATGCGCAAAATAAAGATAATGACACAAAAGCATTTGAAATTATGACCGCGCCTATTAATCAAATAAATGAAAATAAATCAGTTGCCGAAGTCCTTAATATTATGCAACATAAAAATATTAACGCATTTGTTACTACAAACAATATTAATCAAATCAGCGGAATAGTTTACATTAAAGATATGATTAATTTGCATAATTATCTGATATATAATATATTAGACCAAATTAATAAAACCGATGAACCTAATAAACTCAAACAAATTTTCAATAACATTCCGTACATTGTCAGACCTTTGATAGATAGTCAAACAGATATACAATTGATTTCTAATATTATATCGCAAATATCAGATGCCATTGGACACAAAATTATTGATATTGCTCTGTCAGAACTCGGAGAAGCTCCTGTAAAATTTGCTTTTTTTGTATTAGGAAGCGAAGGACGTAAAGAACAATCTCTCGCATTTGACCAAGATAATGCAATTATTTATGAAGACACAAACGAAAATAACCAGCAAGACATTGAAAACTACTTCTATAAACTCGGCGAACTTATTTGTAATTATCTTAACCATGTAGGATTTGAATTTTGCAAAGGTAATATTATGGCAAAAAACCCTAAATGGAACAAAAATATTACTACTTGGAAAAAATATTTTACTAAATGGATACTCGAACCAAATCCCGAACATTTATTAGAAGTAGCAATATTTTTTGACTTCAAATTTATATACGGAGACAATGACCTGTTTACTCAATTTGCTGATTACGTGAATAATATAGCTACACAAAATACTATTTTCTATTTTCATCTCGCACAAAATGCAAACTTATATAAAGCGCCGCTAAACATTAGGGGAAATATAACTACCGAAAATATTGACAATTCACTTGAGACTTTTAATATTAAAAATGCGATAACGCCGCTTGTTATGTTCGCCCGAATTTACTCATTAAAACACAAATTAAATCTCGCAAATACCCTCGAACGTCTGCAAACGCTACAAGAAATGCAAATCTTTGACAATAACTACTACCGCGAAATAGCTTTCAATTACAGATACTTAATGGGAATAAGATACAAAAATCAGCTCGCACAAGTATTAGACAAACGAGCTCCGAACAATCATGTCCCGCTAAATAATCTCTTGCAAATAGAACAAAGTATTCTCAAAAAAATATTTACTCAAGTTGCAATATATCAACAAAAACTAAACCTTGATTTTAAAGGTAATTACATGTAAATTTGAAAATTCTAACTTATGAAAAAATATATTTTCCTTTTATTGTTATTATTAACATGGACAGCGAATAATGTATCTGCAATTTCGCAAACCGACAGCTTAAAAAATTTGCTCACAAACGAGTTAGACGACAAAGAAAAAATAGACATTTATATTAAATTAGCAATTGTATATGCAAATACAAATCCCGACTCCGCTAATTTTTATATTAACAAATCTTTTGAAATAAATAAAGACAACAAAATTGAAGATATAGACATTTATTGGAATCTATCCAAATATTATGGCGATATAAATAATTCGGACAGCTGCTTAGAATATTTGATAATTGCCAAAAATATGGCTAAAAAAATGAAAAATATTGAAAAAGAAATACTTATAAATACCGCATTAGTATATCAATACTCTGAAAACGCAGAATATGAACAGTCGTTTACCTTACTTTTAGATAATGAAAAAATTATTAACGAAAGCGGAATAACGAAGTACAAAACACGAAATTATTTAATGCTCGGTTTTTGCTACCGAGAATACAAAAACATAGATAAAGCTTTTGAATATTTTGAAAAAGCAACAAAAACAGATAAAGACGAAGACGTACTCGATGATAAAGCTACCGCATACAACGAATTAGGGAATCTTGAAAATACTAAGGGAAATCATCAGCAAGCAATTATATACCAAACGCTCGCACTAAAAATACGAGAAGAAAACAATAAATATGTACAGCTTATGTTTTCTTATAATGACATAGCCACAACTTATCAAGCGCTCCTACAATATGATAAAGCTTTAGAATATCTGAACAAAAGCTTGATAATGAGCAAAAAATATAATCATCTGCAAGTTGCATTTGCTAATTATATAAATATAGCAAGCATTTATATGGACAAAAAAAATTATTACACAGCTAAAATTTATATAGACTCCTCTTATTTTATTGCAACAAATATACAAAGTAAAAAACTTTATGAAGATCTATATAATGGTTATTATCTGTTTTATAAAGAACAAAATATCTATGACAAAGCATTAGAATATCACGAACTTTCAAAATTATATGCCGACTCCATTCGCAATGAAGAATCGGATGCGAATATAAATAAATTGCAGATTCAATACGAGTCCTTAAAAAAAGACAAAGAAATTATTACTGCAAATGAAAAACTAAAACAAAAAAATATTATTATTTATACCACTTCCATAGCCACTGCAATAGTGCTTTTTTTGTTGATATTTTTATATAAACTTTTTAAGGACAAAAAAAATGCACTTGAAATGTTGAAAATTCAAAATATAGAAATCTCTCAAAAGAACGAAGAAATTTTAACGCAAAGTGAAGAAATTTTTATTCAACAAAAAGAAATTTTAAATAAAAATCAAAAAATACAAGAGCAAAATGCCGACTTAGAACAAAAAAACAAGCACATAACTGACAGTATATTGTATGCCAAGAGAATACAAAGCGCCGTACTGCCGACAGAAACAGACATAAATAGTGTCTTTCAAAAATATTTCGTCTTTTTTCGTCCCCGCGACATCGTGAGTGGAGACTTCTACTGGGTCCGACATTTCAAAAATCTAAAAATTATCGCCGCCGCCGACTGCACTGGACATGGAGTACCGGGAGCATTCATGAGCATGCTCGCAATTGCACTTATGAACGAAATTGTTAGAAAAGAAGAAGTTATTGCCGCAAACGAAGTACTGGAACAACTTAGAATATATATCAAAAAATCGCTGCAACAAACCGGTAAATACAACGAAAGCAAAGACGGTATGGATATTGCAATTTGTGTCATAAAAGATGAAATATATTTGCAATTTGCAGGCGCCAACAACTCCGCTATAATTGTAAGAAAACAAGAACTGATTGAATTAAAAGCTGATAAACAACCAGTAGGAATTTATATTAATGAAAAACCTTTTACTGCAACTAATTTCGAGTTACAGACAAAAGACCAACTTTATCTGTTCTCGGACGGATTCAGAGACCAATTCGGGGGAGAAAACGGCGAAAAATATAAATTCAAACGATTCAAAAACCTACTGCTACAAATAAATACAATTCCAATAGATAACCAGAAAGATATTATTGAAGCCGAACTCTTCAAATGGCAAAATACGAACAAGTTTTTTGAACAATTAGATGATATTTTAATCATTGGTATAGAGTTCTAAAAACGTAACTATTTAGCAACGTAGTTGCCTCATCTTTGTAACGATGTGTCAAACAACTAAGTAGTGTGGAGGTTACCTATTTTCTACAAAGATTATGCAACTACGTTGCTAA
>DYQJ01000423.1 GCA_020719345.1 Draconibacterium orientale
ATAAAAAATATCAAAATCTGTTTCATTATCACTATTTTTTATTCCAACTAACGGATTTCAGCTATGAGCCGTTGCGGGTTAAAATTCACTTACTTTTGATTTATAAACTACCATTGCAAATATACACAAAACTTTGATTAACGCACTAACCCGCAATGGCTTATAGGTGATGTTAGGGGCTGGCAATTTCTTGTCAATCAAATACTCTATGTTTACCTAACAAATCCGTAACTTTTTCAATATGTTGTTGTTCTGCTTCTTTATGTACTCCGTTTTCAACTGCTTCTCTCAATACTCGAATAACTTCGTGTTTGTCTGTATATGGAGCTGGCTCTTTTGCTTGTATTATTCTCATAACCTCTAAAATCCTTTCTGCTCTAACAACGAATGTACCATTTGGAACGAAACTTATATCTCTAAGTTCGCAGTCCCCGTCAAACACTATGACAGAATAAAATGGAATATTTTCAAATTGTTTTCGAGTGTTTTTTACGTCGACTATATGCTTGCTATTTTGCTTTATAGGATTATAGAAACGATATTTTTGACTTCCATATGCTAATACCTGAGTCCACTGCTCTTGAAAGCCTTTCCCAAAAATCCAACCACTATAATCCTTAACTTCAAAAACGATTATACCAGCTGTGGTAACAATAACTAAGTCAATCTGAGAATAACTTCCATTTGGTTTTCTGAGATACAAGTCGTGAAAAATAGTTTGCGCAGGAATTCCACTTTTTAAAAGTTTTAATACTAAATTTCTTTCAGAATATGTTCCTCTGTCGGATTTTGTAACTGTTTCAAGTAGATTTTGATTTTGTTCTCTTTGTTTTTGATTTTGCTCTCTTTCTCGGATTATAAATATTCTAAGTAAAATAATGATAGCAAGAATAACGAGTACATAAGGAATTATTTCCATTTTATATTTTCATATTCGATTACGAAATGCATTTATTCCAGTCTTGGCTAATTGTCTCCAATTCTTCATCTACAAATTCTCTATTTAAATCAGAGGTTTGGTATTTTTTAGGAAGCCCATATTAATTGTTTATTTTTTGTTTGTTTTTGCTTGCCCATAACATCCCTATACCCGCAACTATCCGTTTACAACCGGCTACAGCCCTTGAAAACAGGGGCAGTTGCGGGTATATTTACCTTATCTGCGGTTGCGGTTTTTGTGCGTAAATTTTC
>DYQJ01000241.1 GCA_020719345.1 Draconibacterium orientale
AAAATCAGTAAATTTGAATTTTGGTCACTATTTTTATACGCTACCAAATATTTTTGACAAAGATATAAATTTTATGATAAAATAGCGCGAATTTGATTAATAATTTTTGTAAATAACGAAATTATTGTAAGAATTGTTAGCATGCTAAAATTATTTATATTCAAAATTGATATAATTTTAACTCTTATTCTTATGTAATTGTTTCGTAATTAAAACTTTGGCAAGTTGCCATTTATAATATATATACTATTTCTAATTTATTTATTGAATTCAATCAGAATTTTCAGAATCCAATCCTGCCAAACTACCCTACCAACGTTTTTTTTGATATTGGCAGGGTTAAGTATTATGGTACTACAAAATATTTTTAACTAATAGTTTTGGCTCCAACATTTCTGCTATAGAATATTTAACTCCTTCTCTTCCGAAACCGGAGTTTTTTATTCCTCCATACGGCATGTGGTCTACTCTAAACGTAGGAACATCATTAATAATAACTCCACCAGCTTCTATGTTGTTGAAAGCGAGGTTCATCTCGCTGATATAATTAGTGAATACTCCAGCTTGGAGTCCAAATTCGGAATTGTTGAGTTGTTGTATTGCAGAGTTGAAATGGTCATATTTTTCTATTGTAACTACGGGTCCGAATACTTCGCAGCAATTAACCTTCATATTATTATTGGTGTTGGTAATAATTGTTGGCTCTACAAAAGTGTTATTACGTTTTGCGCCGTACAAAACTTTTGCGCCGTTTTGTTGTGCTTCGTTTATCCATTGTTCTACTCGTATGGCATTTTCGAGGTCTATCATTGCCGAGAAGTCTGTTTCTTGGAGTTCGGGTTTTCCTGTGACTAATTTTTTTGTTTGCTCGACAAAAAGGTCAGTGAATTTGTCAAATATTTTATCTTGCACGAAAATTCGTTGTGTGTGAATGCAAACTTGTCCAGCATAAGCAAATGCTCCGCTTACCGATTTTTTAACAGCTGTTTCTACGTCAGCCGAGTCGCTGACGATTAGTCCGGCATTACCGCCGAGTTCGAGAAGAACTCTTTTTTTACCGGCTTGATTTTTCATATTCCATCCCACTTCTGGTGAGCCGGTAAAAGATAAAAGATTTATTCTATTATCTGTAACAAGTTGATTACCTGCTTCTCTGTCCATTGGCAGTACTGAAAATGCACCTTTAGGCAATTCTGTTTGGTCAATAATTTTGGCAAGTAGAAGCGTAGAAAGTGGTGTTGAGCGTGAAGGTTTTAAAATAATAGGACATCCTGCTGCTAATGCCGGAGCAATTTTATGAACTGCCAGATTTAAAGGGAAATTAAACGGGGCTATTCCGGCAACTATTCCGATGGGAAAATATTTTACGAGTCCTTCTTTATTATTTCCGCTTGGAGTCCAGTCTAAAGACAAGTATTCTCTGTGGATTCGTTTGCTTTCTTCGGCGGCAATAGTGAAAGTTTGTATAGACCGTTCTACTTCGGCGGTGGCAAGTTTTAGAGGTTTGCACGCTTCCTTAGCAATAGTTATGGCAAAAAGTTCTTTTTGTAAATTAAGTTTTTGTGCGATGAGCATTAAAATATCATATTTCAAAAATGCAGGCATATTTTTCATTATATCTTTCACTTCTATCGCTTTTGTTATTGCTGTTTCTAACTCGTTTTTTCCGGCTAAGAATGTTTGCGCTATTTCGGAATTATCAAAAGAATTTTTAACGCTAATAATTTGATTTGTTTGAGTAAAAGTGCCTCCTACATAAATATTGTATTTTTCCATGTATTTTAATTATTTAGTTATTAATCGTTTGCAGGATGATTAGTAGGTGAGCATACTTCGGTAATATTTTTAACTCTTGTATTATTTTTGTAAGCGACAATGAATGCTCCCATCACTCCGATTTTACTTTTGCTTTGGTACGCTTCTTCGTAAGATTTATAATTTCCGACCATGTATTTGTACCAGTATCCATCTATGTCGGTATAAATAAGTTCTTCGGAAGGGTATATTTGTCGCAGTTTAATCATTGAGAGTTGCGATTGCGAGGCTGCTATTTGTATTCTAAAAATGATTTTATCTTCCGTTATATTAGGATTAGTTATTTTTGTGGAGTCTTTATTTTCTTTGCTTGTTTGTCCTACGATGTTTACAATTTCTTCTACTTTTTCGTTTTCGTCGGGTTCAAACCACGCATAGTGGATAGAATAAGCTTGTATTTGAATAGAAATAGCGTCTGTTTCGAGTTGCTCGGCATCTACGAGATATTTATATTTTTTATGACTTTCTTCTAATTTTTCAGCTTGTTTTCGGTATGCTGCCCCTTGTACGTAATAATTGTTTGCTTCGTCTTCCAGTTCCTCTATTTGTGATACTTTGTTGGTATCTTTCATTTCTTCTTTAAGTATTTTGAGATTTTTTTTGTAGAGATTATAAACGATACGATTGGCTTCTTTATAATTTTCTGCCGCGGCAAATAGTTTGACATAGGCTTCGGTGGTCGTTTTTTTTGCGAGCTTCTCGTTCTTTTTTTTGTCGTTTCCTGTGGATTTTTCTGCAAGAAGTTGTTGATTTTTAGCGGTAGTCATCATATTCTCGCCTTCTTCTAAGAGGTCGTCTCCGAGTTTAATAAGATTTTGTGCCTTAGATAGTTCTGCTTGCTCTTGTGTATTAAGTTGTTTTTTTATTTCTTCTATCATAGAGAAATCTGCTTGTGCGAAAACAGAATTAATTGAAAAAGATAATATCGTTATTATCAGAAATTTAATTATATTTTTCATTGGATATTAATTTTTGAGTCTTTAAAAAGAAACGTTATATCGTAATAAATTATTGTAAAACAATGGCAAGTATATTTTTATTGCCACGTTTTCTGCACGTGGCAATAAAGTACTAAGTAATTAGTCCACTTTTGACTAAGATTAATAAGATCTTGCAAAGACTACTCGTTTGTATGAAGGTTTACCTGAATATATACATTTTCCTTCTTCATAAGGTGCATCTATTGGAATGAGACGAATTGTCGCCTTAGTTTCCTCTTTTATTTTTTCTTCGGTTTCTTTTGTTCCATCCCAGTGTGCGAGAATAAAACCGCCTCTATCGTCTAAGCATTTTTTAAATTCTTGATAATCATCTATTTGATAGGTGTTTTCATCTCTAAATTTGAGGGCTTTATTATAAATATTTTCTTGTATTTCAGCGAGCAGTGTTTCTAAGCTTTGGTCAATATTATCAAGAGACATTACACTTTTGGTTAACGTATCGCGTCTTGCTACTTCTACGGTGTTGTTTTCTAAGTCTCTTGGACCGATTGCTAATCTAATAGGAACTCCTTTGAGTTCGTATTCGGCAAACTTCCAGCCCGGTTTTTGGTTTTCCGAGTTGTCGTATTTTACACTTATTCCGCGTTGTTTGAGCTGTTTCATTATTTCATTTGCTTTGTCGGATATCTGATTTAGCTGCTCGGCAGATTTATGAATAGGCACTATAACGACTTGAATAGGAGCTAATTTAGGAGGCAGTACCAGTCCATTGTTATCCGAGTGTGCCATGATAAGCGCTCCCATCAGACGCGTAGATACTCCCCAT
The DNA here is from genome assembly GCA_020719345.1 of Draconibacterium orientale. GTDB lineage: Bacteria > Bacteroidota > Bacteroidia > Bacteroidales > DYQJ01 > DYQJ01. The sequence goes on from DYQJ01000241.1 coordinate 3,583, forward strand.
GATGTAGCCCATACATATTCTTGTTTACCTTCTTTATTAAGGAATTTCACATCAAATGCTTTAGCGAAGTTTTGTCCAAGAAAGTGCGAGGTGCCGGATTGCAAAGCTTTTCCATCTTGCATAAGCGCTTCTATGCAATAGGTCTCTAAAGCACCTGCAAAACGTTCGTTTTCAGATTTTACACCTATTTTTACCGGCATGGCAAGAAAATCTTCTGCAAACTCGGCATATACTTTAATCATCTTTTCGGTTTCTTCTATGGCTTCTTCGCGCGTAGCATGTGCGGTATGTCCCTCTTGCCATAAGAACTCGGCGGTACGAAGGAAGAGACGTGTTCGCATCTCCCATCTCACTACATTTGCCCATTGATTAATCAATAACGGCAAATCACGATACGACTGTATCCAATTTTTATAAGTACTCCATATAATAGTTTCGGAAGTGGGACGAACTACTAATTCTTCTTCCAGCTTTGCATCTGGGTCTACTTCTATACCTTTTCCATTGGCAGCATTTCTTAGACGATAATGAGTTACCACTGCGCACTCTTTTGCAAAACCATCTACATGCGAGGCTTCTTTACTAAAAAAGGACTTCGGTATAAATAATGGAAAATAGGCATTGCTGTGTCCGGTTTCTTTAAACATTTTATCTAACTGCGCCTGCATCTTCTCCCAGATAGAATACCCATACGGTTTGATAACCATACATCCTCGTACAGCGGAGTTCTCGGCTAAGTCAGCTTTTACTACGAGGTCATTGTACCATTGCGAATAATTTTCTTCTCTACTTGTCAATACTTTTGCCATGATTTTTTTTGATATTTTTTATTATTTTTCAAAATCGTTGCAAAGATAAAAATTTTTATAAAAAAAAATATTTTTTTGCAACTATAAATATTTTAATTTGTCAGTTATGAAACAACAAAATAAAATTTATATAATTAATCTCATAGAGGAGGACCAAAAAATGAAAAATATCTTTTTTAGCTTAATGTTATTAGCTTTTCTTAGCGTACCGGCTTTTTCTCAAACCAATAATTATTCTTTTGGGGAAGACAATTATAAAGCGGATACCGTAAAATACGTGATAATAGACGAATATGACGTTTCCTATGCCGAAAGAATACGCCGTTTTCATCAACCTGCGGTCACAATCAGTTACTTTTCTCCGTATTATACTTATGGAACATTTTTAATTTTTGATTTTTATTCTACACCGTATTATTATTACAACTATTACGACTATTATTTTTACTCACCAATGTATTACAGCTTTTATTGGGACCCGTTTTATTACTATGGATATAGTTATTGGAGACCAAATCATTATAACCATTGCGGATGGGGATATTCTTGGCACAACGGATATCATAATGGGTATCACAACGGATACACAAACGGTTACTGGGACGGTTACAATAATGGATACTGGGATGGAGTAGCGTCTAATTATCATTACTCGTCATCGGTTAGCTATTATAATAACAATTATTATTCTCCAAATGAAGGAAGAAATAATGTAACGCTGGTGTCACAACGTCAAAGTTTAAATGCAATCAGCGACAACGGTAGAACAACTACAACAACTGCAACGACTAATACAAGCAGTCGCGCCGATGTAGTTAATTTAGAAAATAATACTTCGTCACGAAATACGCTAACAACTACTACAGTAACTCGTTCAGAATTTACCAAAATAAATGATACAAAACCTACAACTTCTTCGCGCTCCGATGTTGTAAAAACTGATGCTACAACTACTACTCGTGCAGATGTTGTAAAAACTGATGCTACAACAACTACTCGCGCAGATGTTGTAAAAACTGATGCTACAACAACTATACCTTTCCTAATAGATTTGTAGAAAAATTATTATATTTGTTCTCCAAAAAACATGAATTATGGAAACATTACAAACG
>DYQJ01000242.1 GCA_020719345.1 Draconibacterium orientale
AATAAAATAAATAGCGTGTTTAGTCACCATTATTTTACGCTATCAAAAAATTAATTAATAAATAAATAAAAATTTCTTTTTTAAATTTCTTTTTATATCTTTATCAAATAAAAAAGTATATAGAATTAATAATTTATGTCTATCAGAAAAAACTTACTGAATGGAAACGAATAATGAAAACTATAAAAATATTACGGAGCAGCTAACGGGTAGAATATCTAAGTTAGACAGCGAGTTGTCAGAATTAAAACAAAAAAAACAAATAAGTGAAAGGGTCATGAATGCTATTGACAGCATCGATGCTGTAGTGGTAATTTATGAGATGGATACTTATGAAATAATTTTTATTAATAGTTATGGGCTTCAATTGTTTGGGGAGTCTGCTTTGAAGAAGAAGTGTTGGCAATTTTTACATGGCAATGAAAGTGCGCCGTGTGCGTATTGTCCCAATGAACGTCTCCTTGATGACAAGGGCGTTTCCACAGGAGTTTATGTATGGGAGTCATTAAATTCAAAGAACAATCGTTGGTATGAAAATCATACCCAAATCATTAAAATTGATGCGAAAGATTATAAGTTGGAGGTATCTTACGATATTACACATCGCAAAAAAGATGAGAAGCGCATTTTAAAGTTATTGAATCAGCAAAATGTTTTGTTTGATATAGCACGCAGTTTAAATTCTTACAACACATTTGAAAAGAAGATAACACATACTTTTCAGTTGATAGCTAAGCAGTTGACGGTCAATAAAGTGTATATTTTAGAAGTTGACTCAATCAGCAATGTGACGGAGTATATAGAGTGGCAGACTCACACCACAAGCACAAAAAAGTACAATTTCAAGGGAAGTAATTTGTTGCAGCAAAAGTTTCCGATAGAAGAATTGATACGAGTAGGTCGTATTAAAAATATTGAAATAGAGCAGCTTGGCGAGGATTTGCGCGATATTTTCATGATAAAAAATGCCATTTCTAATTTGTTTGTACCGATAATAATAGATGACAAGTTGATAGGGATTCTTGGTATTGATGACAATTTTGAAAGTCGTCTGTGGCATTCTCTTGAAATAAGTTATTTGAAGACTATTGCCGAGCTGATAGCAAATGTATATAAACGCGTCTTTTATGAAAACGAGATACTTGAAAATCAGAGGAAATTGCGCGAAGCGAATGCCTCGAAAGATAAATTTTTCTCTATCATCGCGCATGATTTAAAAAATCCGGTTTACAATCTTATTAGCTTATCCGACTTTTTAATTAAAAATGTGGACACATGGAAGTTGGAAAAGATAAAAGAATTTGTTAAATATATCAACGAAACTTCTAAACAAGGGTTTAATTTATTAGAAAATTTGTTGGTATGGGCTCGTTCGCAGACAGGAAAATTGGAGAAGAAACCGATGACTTTTGATGTAAATGCCTTAATAATAGAGAATATAGCTTTGCATAAAAATCTGGCAATGAATAAGAATATAGAAATACAAAAAGTTCTTGAGGAAGACAGCAATATATATGCCGATGTGAATATGATTTCTACCGTTATCCGCAATTTAATCTCCAACGCTATCAAGTACACAAATATAGAAGGCAAAATAAATATTCATACGGAGACGCAAATATATAAAAATAGGTCATATCAAAAAATAATTATTCAAGACAGCGGCGTGGGCATCTCCAAAAAAGATATAGACCGTCTTTTTGTGATAGATAAAAGTTTTTCTACTCCCGGCACAAATGAGGAAAAAGGTACCGGACTGGGATTAATTTTATGTAAAGAATTTGTTAAAAACAATTTTGGTGATATCTGGGTAGAAAGTGAAATAGGAATAGGGTCAAAATTTATATTCACTGTTCCCAAAAGCATAATGTCATAAAAAAATTCTACCACAAAGGAATGAGAGGAATGAAAGAAATTTAATATAGATTTATACTCAAATTAAAACTTGCCAAAGTTTAAAACTTTGGCAAGTTGCAGTTTATAGATTATCAATTATACAATAACTTTTCTAACGGCATCTATTATCGTTCCATCTACCCATTTTATTACTGCGACTACTTCTTCGCCGAGTTTCGGTTTAGCCGGTTTTCCGCAAATTTTTTCGGCTTCTTCTTTTAGTTCGGCAATGGTTTTTATAGGTAAGTCGGAGTCTTTAACTTTCTCTAATAAGTCTGTTCTGAGCGGGTTAATAGCAATACCTCTTTCTGTTACAATAACATCAATAAGTTCTCCCGGGCCGCAAAGCGTAGTAACTTGGTCGAGGATTACCGGTATTCTATCTCTAAAAAGCGGTATCGGAAGTATCACTGTTTTAGAAAATAAACAATTTTGCCATCCACCTATACCATGCAATAGGTATCCGTCAGAGTGCGTTACGACATTGGCATTGAAGTTTAAATCTACTTCTGTTGCTCCGAGTATAACAACATCAACTAATCCTGCGAAATTTCCTTTGCTGTGATAGTTGTAACTTGTAAACGGACTTGTATGAGTATGTCCTTTGTTTTCAGCCATTGAACGTACTCCTTCGAGGTCAAAAGTTTGTCCGTCTAATATGTAATCTATCAAACCTTCTTCCAACATTTTGACTAAGTATTTATTACTTCCACCTCTTGCAAAACGGGCTTTAATATTTTTTCTCCTCATTATTTCGGCAAAATAAATACCTACGGAGAGAGCTGTGCCTCCTGCTCCTGCTTGAAAAGAAAATCCATCACGTATAATTCCTGTGATATCACAAAATTTGGCGGTCATTTCGGCGAGTAAAAGTCTGTCTGGACTTTTTGTTATTTCTGTAGTTCCGGATATTATTTTTTCGGGTATTCCAACTTTGTCCACTTTAACGGTGTAGTCCACGTGATTACCTTGTATTTGCCAAGGCAGACAAGGGAATGGAATCATGTTGTCGGTTACAACAATTACTTTATCAGCGTATTGCGAGTCTGCGAGTGCAAATCCTAACAGTCCACTTGCCGAAGGACCATATACTCCGTTTGCGTTCCCAAAAGCATCTGCTGTTCCAGCTCCAATTACGGCTATATCAATTTTCACTTCACCGTCTTGTACTGCTTGATAACGTCCTCCATGTGAACGAAGTACCGCCATCTTACTCATCTTACCTTCGGAGCAGAATTTTCCGAGCGGTCCGTTCATACTACCTTCTATGTGGCTAATAGTTCCATCTTCTAAGTATTTTATCAACGGGGAGTGACAGGCAAAAGAAGCCGATGGAAACCATCTCAAATTTTTTACACCGAGCTCATGGGCTATATCAAAAATTTGATTAGCGATGAGGTCACCATTTCGGAAATGATGATGAGTAGAAATAGTCATTCCGTCTTTAAGTCCGGCTCTGATGAGCGCTTCTTTTAGTGATTCTACTTGTTTATTTCCGTCTTCGGGATAGTCTGCATTTGTCGTTATGCGAGGCGCATGTTTATATCCTTCGGGTTTAAATTTTCCTACTCCCATGTAAGGGACTGCCTTTTCTCCATTTACCATGTCAGGGACGAGTCTACCTGCTGCATTTTCTATGAGATTATATTTTTGCATATTGTTGTTATTTATAATTAGTTATTAATAAATTCTTGTCGCCATGTTTCAGGTATAAGCTTCATATTTACGGCGAGTTTAATAAGTTTTTCTGCACGTTTGACAACCGGCGCATCTATCATTTTACTTCCCAATGCCACTACTCCGAGTCCTTTTTCTTGTGCCAGATAGAATGCGTTGACTATCTTTTTAGCTTTGTCAATTTCTTCTTGTTCGGGAGCAAAGTTTTCTTGAATTACTTTAATTTGTCGCGGATGTATGCATCCCATTCCCTCAAATCCTAAAGATTTAGACATCTTTACATTTTTAGCCAATGCTTCCATGTCTGATATGTCCGAAAAAACAGAGTCTATAGGTTGTATTTTTGCAGCTTTACATGCGTTGACCATGCGTGTTCTTGCGTATAAAGATTCGGTAGCTTCGTTAGTTCGGCGAACTCCCATGTCGGCAGTATAATCTTCCAGTCCTATTGCCATTGCGACCACATTTTCGGAGGCACAAGCTATTTCGTATGCTTTTTCTACCCCTAATGCACTTTCAATGATAGGCATAAAATAAATAGGATTATCATTGAATCGTTGATATTTAGAAATTTCTTGCTCTAATATTTTTATTTGCTCTGCACTTTCACATTTAGGGAGTAATATCAAATTGACATTGTGCGGAATAATATATTTCAAATCTTCCAAACCGAGTGGCATCTGATTGATTCTGACCATTCGTTCGGCGTTGTAGAAGTTAAAATTTCTTAGCATATTTCTGACTAAGAATCGTGCTTCGTATTTTTTGTCCGGTGCTACGGCATCTTCTAAGTCTAAAATAATTCCGTTCGGGTAATGAATACCAGCATTGAGAGCAAGCTTAGGAGTATTTCCTGGCAAATATAGTCTGGAAAAACGATTAGTCTCTTTGTTGGTAAAATACTTATTTTCATTGATTAGCTCCGGTAGAAATTCTTTATCCGAGTTGATAACTCGTTTTATAGCGGCTTCTATACGTGCTGTGATGACCGATTCTACGGCTCCTTTATCTACGATGGATATAATACAATTGGTGATTTCAAAAAAATCTAATACCTGATTTATTAGATTAATATTAGCTTCTCTGTACATAGAGTCCACCTTGCTGTTAAGATTGATAACTCTTCCTCCTTCATATTTCATTTCAAATGAAACAAAACAGTCTGACCTTACGTCATCTCCTTGATTTCCGGCTGTACCTATTAAATTTTTTGTTTCCACTGATATATAAATTAATTTATTAAACGATTTTTTTCGTAATTATTTTTGTGTGCGAAGATAGAAATTTTCTTCTAAGATGGCATAAAAATTAATGGCAATGTTCAATATTTCTGTCAGTTCATTATAATAACCTATTAATAATTCTTTTGTAATAGTCTGTTTTATATCTACTTTAAACATATCTTTACGGTTGAATATCCCTACGAAGAAGCGATTTTCATTGTATCCAAAAAATACGCCGTCACGAGTATGTCGTTTTAATTCAATAAGATATTTACAAAGTTTTGGGTCAAGTACTTTTTGTGCTTCTTTTTCATTATTAGAATATACGGTAAATTGCATTTCAAAGTCGCGATAATCAATTTTAACTAAATGGTCTCGCATGAAATGTAAGTTCCGAATAAATTTGCCGAATGCACCTAAATGTTTCTCTGAGGGATCAGGGATGACTACCATTTTATCAGTAAAGTTTTGAACAAAATGCACGACAATAAAACAGCCATGAAATGCGGTATGTGTTGAATTTTTACTTTTTAGTTCCACTTTTAGTTCGCTAAATTCTATGGGGATATTGCTTATTTTACCATAAAAATAATCTTCGCCGGAATAAGTGTTATAATTTTTAGATAGCGTAAAATAATGGTGACTAAACACGCTATTTATTTTATTTTCAAGTAC
>DYQJ01000243.1 GCA_020719345.1 Draconibacterium orientale
GGAAGAAGAATGCCGACTAAAAGAAGAAGCGAAACTTCGCGAAGAAGAAGCCAAAGTAAAATTAGCGTTAAAAATGTTAAAATATGGTGAGCCAATAGAAGAGATTGTTACAGAAACAGGTTTGAGTATTGATAAAATTTTAGAACTAAAGCTGAAATAAGAAGCTATCAAAAATTTTAAAATTAAAATATGCTTTGTCATGCCGAAATTTTTTGTCTAAAAAAGAAACTTAACATTCCACCTGCCGCGTTTTTTCACGCTGGAATGGTTGAGTAATAGATTTGACAACTTTTAAAAAGTTGTCAAATCTAAACAATTAAATACTATCTGTTACAATTTTTTTGTAATATCTGGTTACTAATGTTTTACCTTTTATAGGGTTTAAACTTTTATTGTCCGGTTTTTCCAAAATTATAGGATATTTGCTGTCTCTCATTATCCACACTGCAACCGAGTCGAACCACATTTCAGAGGCACGTCTGCTTGGATGTGCGTCTCCTTCTGCTTGTCGTTCAAAAGTTAATTTTTTAGATAGAAAAAATCTATCTTCGCCGAGGACTTCTAACATCATTTGATTTATTCCGGTATCTTCTTTCCAATTCGGTGGACCTATCCAGATATTCGGTATGTCTCCCATCATTGCGATGATAGTTTCTACATATTTTTGTCGTTCCGGTATGTCGTAGTAAAAAAGTTCGTTTGAACCTATGACAAATATTATATAGTCGGCGCCGAAATTATTAATAAAATATTGTATCGTGTCGGACTTTGCATATCCGCCAGTCGTTCCGCTTACCCATGTTACGCAATACATGTCGTGGTTGTTCTTTTCGCAATAATCATTAAGCCGAAAACCGAGAAAATAAGCCATAGAGTCTCCCATTAATAATATTTTACGTGGCGAAGTGACAATATATTTGCGAGTAACTATTTCTATATTAGTACGTTTAACTAATTTTTTTGTCTTAACAAAAGCAACATGACTTGCACAGTTGCTTTGTAAGATAAAAAATAAAAAGATACAAAAGAGCAGTATATTTGTATTTTTCATTATCTAATATTTTGGTCGTTAAGATAAATTAGTAAGCATAAAATGTAATCGATTCAAAACATTCACTTCGCTGGCACCGTCATCAAAATCTAAGAATAATAAATTCATATTAGGGTATAAATCTTTAATACGTTTTTCTACTCCTTTGGAAATAATTTGATTAGCAATACATCCAAAAGGTTGTACACTGACAATATTGTTTACTCCTTCTTTTGCAAATGCTCCTATTTCAGCAGGAATCAGCCAGCCCTCACCAAATTGATTGACTAAGCTAACTATCCCTTCGGCGTTTTGTGCTACGTGATGTATGTCGTGAAAAGGTTTATAAAACTTATATTTTTTTAATATTCTGTTTGTTTTAAAAATATATCTGTTAATGTATTTTTCAAAGAAGAACAATATAGCATTATTTTTAAAGCTCTTTTCTGCTAAACCTTCTTTTTGATTAACTTTAATATTAACAAATTCTTGCGTAAAAAATTCCAACATCGGCGGGAAAATGACCTCTACTCCATGTTCTATCAGCCAATCCGAAATATAACCGTGTCCGAAAGAATTATATTTAACATAAATTTCTCCTACAATGGCTATTTGTGGAAATTTACGGTCGGAGTGCGAAATGGTGTTGAACTCGGTTACGGCATCTTTTAGCAAGTCAAACATTCCACTGACATCTTTATTTAATATCATTTTTTTTGCGAGGTCTATATATTTGTCTTTTACATCTTTAGATTTACCCTTTTCGTTTTCACGAATAATAGAGCTGTAATACATTTTAGATAACGAGTCCACAAACAACATTCCTGAAATAGTTATAGGCAACATTTTGAGCCAGTTTATTTGAAAACCGGGTTGAGTATTAATAGTTTTTCCCGCTGTCCCTACGGCGACTACCGGTATATCAGAATATCCTGCACTGACTAAAGCTTTTTTAATCAACGATAAATAGGTAGTTGCTCTACATTGTCCTCCTGTTTGCGTGATAGCAAATGCAATTTCATTTCTGTCGTATTTACCTGATTCAACGGCTTTTATTACGTCTCCGACTACTATTGTTGCAGGATAACATATCTCGTTGTTAGAATATTTTAATCCGTAGTTGACTGATTCTTTATTAGGTTTCGGCAGATTAACCATATTATAACCGGCAGATTGAAAAAGTTCAGGTATTAGTTCAGAGTAAAAGTCGGCAAAATATGGGGCAAAAATAGTTCGTCGGCGGTCTTCTACTTCAAAAGGTTTTGAACGGAGACGCTCTACCGAATTTAATTTTATCCTCTGGTCTTGCAATTTTAACGATTCTATCAGCGAGCGTAAACGGAGCCGTACCGAGCCGGTGCTTGTAATTTCGTCCACACGAATTAATGTATGCGTTTTAGATTTCGTCTTCAATATTTCGCTGCACTCGTCAATCAATATGGCATCGGGTCCGCAACCAAAAGAATTTATTTGTACAAATTGAATGTTTTTTTCTTGCTCTGCTACCCACTGTGCGGCGTTCATAATACGGTTCGGATATGTCCATTGAGTAATAACATCTAACTCTTTGACCTTCAGAATAGAAGGCACTACATCTTCGGTAATGACATCTATTCCTAATTCGGAGAGGATTTCCGGGGTTTTGTGATTGATAAGCGGGTCAATATGATATGGGCGTCCCGCCATGACGATGAGTAAAGTTTGATTTTGTTGTGACTGCTCAATTATCTGATTAGCACGTTCTTTGAGTTCAAAAATATATTGGTCTCTCGCAATAATACTTTTTTCAAACGCTTTTTCAAATAAGGAAGATGAAACGCCAAGCGATTTTAAGAACTTATATGTAGAAATCTTTAAAAATTTCTCTTCTTTAAAATTTATTATTGGCTTATAAAATTTTATACCAAATTTAGAATAAGGATTTATCGCGCTTTGCACGACATCGGCATAACTTCCCACTATAGGACAGTTAAACGAGTTCTCGGTATCTTTATTTTCGTTATTTTCATATATAGAAATGGGGAAGAAGATTGCATCTACATTTTGTGTAGCCAAATCATAAATATGTCCATGCAATAATTTTGCAGGAAAACATATATTATCAGACATCACCGTTCCTGCTCCCACTTCGTAAAGTTTAAATGTAGAAGGCGAGGAGAGCTTTACTTCTATTCCGCACTCGGTAAATAACGTGTTCCAGAATGGGAAATTTTCGTACATATTTAATACTCTGGGTATTCCGATGCTCATGATTTTTTTGTTCTTCGCGGTCTTGTCTCGGTCAAATAATAATTTATATTTGAAATCAATAAAATTTATGCCTTTGTTTTGTGACGAACCTTTGTTGGAGAACACTTTTTCACATTTATTTCCTGAGTAGAAGAAATTAGAATTGTTAAAATTGAAACGAGAGACGACACAAAAATTTTCACATCCTTTGCAAGTAAGCTCTTTGCTTTGAAAATCAGATATTTGTTCTAAACTTTGAAATCCGATGAAAGTAGTATTTGTTTTGTGTTTGTTATATTCTTCGTTTGCTACGATAGCGGCTCCGTATGCGCCCATTAGTTCGGGTATATCACTACAAATGACCTCTTGTCCAGTCAAATTTTCCAGCGCTTTCAAAACTGACGGGTTACGAAAAGTTCCGCCTTGCACTACGATATTTTTCCCTAAGTCATTGATATTTTTCAATTTCAATACTTTATATAGGGCATTTTTTATCACCGACATAGAGAGTCCGGCAGATATGTCTTCTACTGTGGCATTTTCTTTTAGCGCTTGTTTAACTTTAGAGTTCATAAATACGGTGCAACGCGTTCCGAGGTCGTAAGGTTTCAACGAGTTACATGCCATGTCGGCAAAATCTGGTACTTTATAACCTAAAGAGTTTCCAAAATTTTCAATAAAGCTTCCGCATCCAGCGGAGCAAGATTCATTTAATTCTATGCGATTGACAATTTTATTATCAATAAAAATCGCCTTCATATCTTGTCCTCCGATGTCCATGACAAAGCTGACATTTTCGTTAAAATGTTTAGCTGCTTGAAAATGTGCTATCGTTTCTACTATTCCTATGTCTATACCTAATATAGTTTTGATTAAATCTTCGCCGTATCCTGTTACAGCTGAGTGCGTTATAGTAAGATTTTTGTTTTTCAATAACTTTTGTAGTTCTAATAGTCCGAGTTTTACCGCTTCTATAGGATTTCCTTTATTATTGCGATAATATTGAAATAATAATTCGTTATCTTTTGTGAGTAGTACTATTTTTGTGGTTGTTGAGCCGGAATCTATGCCGAGAAATATTTTGTCGTCTTTATAATCTTCTATTGTTTTTCGTGGCACTTTATTGATTTTTTTATGCTCTAACCATGTATTTTTTTGTTGTTTATTTTCAAATAAAGGTTCTAAACGGTTGTTTATAACGATTTTAGAATTATCTGTATTTTTAATCGTTTCCAGTATATTATTTATTTGTTGATATTCGCTGCTTCCATTGATGGAGTGCGCTGCTCCGAAAGCAGGCAAAAGTGTTGGCTCGGCAGGAATTATTAAGTCGGTGTCTATTATTTTTAGATTTCTAATAAAAGCTTTTTTCAGCTCCGGCAAAAAAGCAAAAGGTCCACCTGCAAACATTACTTTTTTACTTATTTCAAATCCGCGAGCTAAGGTGTTCATGGCTTGAATAGCTACCGCATGAAATACGGAAGCTGCTATATCTGACACCGGAATTTTACGGCTAATCAAATTCTGCACATCCGTTTTAGCAAATACTCCACAACGCGAGGCGATAGAATATAATTTTGTAGATTGCTCTGCAACAGCATTAAATTCTGTGATAGGAATGTTCATCAGAGTAGCCATCTGGTCAATAAAAGCACCTGTTCCGCCGGCACAGCTTCCGTTCATACGTATATCCGGAGCTTTGTTATCATAAAAAAATATCATCTTAGAGTCTTCGCCGCCGATGTCAATTAAAGTGCGAACAGTCGGATATTTGTTCTTTATTATTCCGGAAGCAGCCACAACTTCTTGAATAAAAGGTATATTAGTTCGCTCCGCAATCCCCATTCCTGCCGAGCCGGTAACTTTGATGGAGACTAAAACATCTCCTATTTTTTGTTTTACTTGTTTTAACAAGTCTATAACAGTATCATTAATTTTTGTATTATGACGAACATAGTTAGACAAAATTATTTCCAAATTACTGTCCAAAAGTGCGAACTTTGCAGTAGTAGAACCTATATCAAAACCTAATTTATACATAAATATTTTCTCTTTTTTTACAATGATTTTTTTTTGGGCGTGTAAATGTAATCAAAAAATAAATTAAATTTATTTTTTTTTAATTTATTATTAAAACTTGCCAAAGTTTTAGCCTCAATAATTCATAATCTATATAATTTTCTTGTAAATATCTTATATAC
>DYQJ01000424.1 GCA_020719345.1 Draconibacterium orientale
CACGACCCCGCGCATCAGGGACTTTCACCCTTTGGATAATTTCAGATATAAATAGTGTCTGCTGAAAAACTTACAATTAGCTAAATTACAGTGAAATAAAGCACTGTATTTCTTTCTTAGTGCACGCTTTTTGCATACAAAGTACCAAAATCCGTGCATCTGAATAATAAAAGTTCCGCAATTTTTACATTTGAGACTGTATAACTTACTCATATTAGACAATTAGCAATGATTTATTGTTGTTTTTGAGTTTTTCAGCAGACCCTACTTACCGTATATCTTATTTCGAACTCACGTTTATACGTTTTATTACTAACATTGAATAATAATTTTACGATTTTAATCTTCTTCCGGTTCAAACAAAAAAGTTCTCATAATATTGTGCATTTCAGCTATGGTTGTCTCCAAAATGTCGTTTACCACCACAACATCATATCGGTCGGCAACGGCAAGTTCACGCTCCGCTTTTGCAAGTCGTGTTTGTATGTCGGTGTCGCTGTCTGTTCCGCGTTTTCTTAAGCGTTCTGCAAGAGCCTCGAGCGAAGGAGGTTTTACAAACACCAATAATGCTTGGAAACCGTATTGTTTTTTTATCTCAAAACCGCCGGATACGTCAATGTCGAAAGCCATATTAAACCCGACCGAAATTTGCTTTTCGGTTTCCGATTTTAGAGTGCCGTAAAATCTGTCCGGGTAAACTTCTTCCCATTCCAAAAAATCATTAGCCTCAACTTTGGCTTTAAACTCTTCGGTGCTTAAATAGAAATAATCCCGACCATGCGCCTCTCCCGTTCGCATGGAACGGTTGGTTGCGGATACCGAGAACTGTAATTTATACGCATCGGTTTCCATAAGTTTACGAATGATAGTGGTTTTGCCTGTGCCCGAAGGTGCCGAAAATACGATGAGTTTACCTTGTTTCATTTAAAGAATATTTGTCTATATTTATAATAATACTTCGTTAGATTTTTCGAAATTAGATGTTAGACATTAGACTCCAACCGCTTAATTCCTATTAGTTACAATCATACTCTAATTTGAGAAATTTCATTGTTTAATTTACAATAAATCAATATCTTACATAAAGGATTGACGGACTATTACATTACAGAAAACTGCCTAAAATTTTCAATCATTTAGTTTTATAATTTTTTCCGTTGCTGTTACAATATTTTCGTTC
>DYQJ01000244.1 GCA_020719345.1 Draconibacterium orientale
TTATGGATTAAAAAAAATGTGACTTAATCACTTAAAAATTTACACTACCAAAAAAAATAAAAAAAATATTGATAAATATTTGAATAAAAAAATAAAATATTTACTTTTGTTATTTAGTAATTAAGACAACAAAGCTAAATGAAATAAAATGGCAAAGAAAGTACCTGATTATAAGTATGGTAATCATTATAAGTTCCGTTCTATACAGATCTTTTCGTCAGCCGAATGGATGGCAGATTCCAAACGAAAATATCGTAAAGTCTTTGATAAAAATGAGATTAACTATCTAAGATGGGAATTTTCATTCTTTAATAAGTTATTTGACGAGGAAGACTGGGAATGTCAAACATCGGTCAAGACGTTTAACATCACAGGCGGAAAACGCGAAGAAATATGTTCGCTAAACGAAGACTTGAAAGTCTCCAAAGAAGAAAATATTATCTTTGTGAACGAGAGCTGGGGCGTGGAAAAACCCGGAGGATTTTGGAAAAAAGGTGATTATGTGACAGAAGCATATATTGACGATAAATTGGTGGGTTCGCAAGTATTTTATATTCACGAAGTAGGAGAAGTGACGCCTACTTACAATCCTTATTTTGATGTAGTTTCTTTCAAAGCTTTTGAGAGTAACAAAGTTGCTACAGCAATGGCAGATAGAAAATATTTGAAGGTCTTCAAACGCGACTCCACAAGATATATATGGTTTGAACTTACATTAAAAAATAAAGAATCCAAACCTTGGTGGTTAGAATATTTTGTCAATGTTTACGATGACGCCGGACAACCAAAGGCACACATAGAAAGCATGCGATTTATCCCGCGCTCATCACAAGATAAAATTTTCACCTATGACAAAGGTTGGGGAACTGAAGAAGGCGGCTCATGGAAAGATGCAAAATATTATGTGGACATCGTATTCATGGACACGCTCGTAGCATCGTTGTCTTTTGAAACCGGAGATACCGACATAGAAGGTGAATCTCAGATAGCAGCTAGTAATAAATCTAATGCTATCCAACAACAATTAAAAGAAAGCGACAGACTTGAAGAATCTTTGGAAGACGTGGTAAAAAATCTAGACGAATTAATAGGACTACAAGACGTAAAAAAGAAAATTAAAGACCACATCAGCTATCTGGAATTTTTGAAACTCAGAAAAGAGAAAGGTTTTGACGACAACGAAACAATAAGTCTGCACAGCGTTTTTACCGGTAACCCCGGAACAGGAAAAACAACTGTAGTAAAACTGCTCGGAAAGATATATCAAAAAATGGGATTACTCTCAAAAGGACACGTTCACGAAGTAGATAGAGCTGACCTCGTTGGAGAATATATTGGACAAACAGCACCGAAAGTTAAAGAAGCAATACGTGAAGCTAAAGGCGGAATTCTTTTTGTTGACGAAGCATACGCCTTGTACCGTGCAAAAGATGACGCCAAAGATTTTGGAAAAGAAGTGATAGAAATTTTGATAAAAGAAATGTCCGATGGAAACGGAGATATTGCTATCATGGTTGCCGGATATCCAAAAGAGATGACAACTTTTATTAATTCTAATCCCGGATTAAAATCTCGCTTCAAATATTTCTTCCATTTTGAAGATTATTTTCCTGAAGAATTGCTGGATATTTCTAAATATGCCGCCATCAAACGTTCGGTAGAATTGACCCCCGAATCATTGAAATTAGTAGAAAAGACTATTATAGATGCGTATCGTAACCGAGACAGCGCTTTTGGAAATGCCAGATTTGCTTACTCTATAATAGATGAGGGAAAAATGAACATGGGACTTAGACTAATGCAACGCAAAGATGTCAAAAATCTTACCCGCGAAGAGATGTCTACTATTGTAATTGAAGATATCCAAAAAATCTTGGCTACTAAGCATAAGAAGATTGCTAATGTGGGAATAGAAGAAAATCTCTTAAAAGAGTCTTTGCGCGAGTTAAATGCTCTTGTTGGTTTAGATAATATAAAAACTGAAGTGAACGAACTCGTCAAATTAGTTAGATATTATCGCGAATCGGGTAGAGATGTTTTAAATAAATTCTCGTTACACACCGTATTTACCGGAAATCCGGGAACAGGAAAGACGACTGTTGCACGCATAATAGGTAAAATATACAAAGCGTTGGGACTCTTAGAACGTGGACACATCATAGAAACCGGAAGAGACGGTTTGGTGGCAGGTTATATGGGACAAACAGCTCTCAAAACTAAAGATAAAATTGATGAAGCAATGGGTAATGTCCTCTTCATAGACGAAGCGTATGCACTATCTGATGGCGGAAACAATGCTTTTGGTAAAGAAGCCATAGAAGTTATTTTGAAAAACATGGAAGACCACAGAGGAAAATTTGCAGTAATAGCGGCAGGATATCCGGATAATATGGATGTCTTCTTGAAGTCTAACCCTGGACTCATGTCCCGTTTTGATAGAACGCTACATTTCAAAGATTACTCGGAAGAAGTTTTGTACGAGATAGCATCATATATGCTCTCGCTTGAAAATCTACGTTTTGATGCAGACGCCGAAGGTTTTATACGAAAACATATATCTGATATATACGGATATAGAGACAAGTATTTTGGCAATGCGCGAGAAATACGAAAGATAGTAGAACAAATTGTTAAGAAGCAAAATCTTAGAATGGCATCTATTTATCATCTTACCCGAACACAAGAGATGATGGAGACCGTAACAATAGAAGATGTTAATCATTTTGTCTTTGAACGACCTAAGGGAGGTTCTATAGGTTTTGGGAAAAAATAATAGATAATAAATTTTTCATTTTTTTAATTTTATTTCGCATCAGTGGTATTCCACTGATGCGTTTTTATTTTGATTTATGTAAATCAACATAATTCGTCGTAAAATTCTTGCATTCTAAACAAAAAAAACGTGACAAAACACTTTCGTCACGTTTTTTTTAAAGCATTTTTTGAATATTTATGCTATCACATCTGTACAGGGGCATCAACAGGACAAACATTCGCACAAGCGCCACATTCTATACATCTGTTGGGATCTATAACATAAATTTCTCCCGCTGGTGAAATACATTCTGTAGGGCATTCATTCTCACATGCTCCACAATTGATACATTTATTCGTTATTACAAAAGCCATATAATATATAATTTAAAATTAATAAATTGATTTTATTCAATGATTAAATAAGATTTACGGGTGACTAATCCATTCTTTTTAAATTTTCCTGCTTTTAAAGTAGGCACAACAATTTCTGTACGTCGGTTTTTTTTGCGACCTTCTTCTGTTTTGTTATCTGCTATCGGAGACTCAGAACCGAAACCATTTGTAACTACTCTTTCCGATTTTATTCCTTTTTTAACGAGATAATCTTTCACTGCCACAGCACGTTGTTCGGATAATTTTTTATTTGCTTCTGCCGAACCGGTGCTGTCAGAATAACCGTTTACTTCTATTTTGTACTTTTTCGTTCCCATAGAATTAGCAACTTTATCCAGCTGAGGTAAAGCCGAAGATTTTATAGTTGCTTTACCAGTTTCAAATTCCAAACCGTTGACCACAAGCTGAACCTTGCAGCTACTCAATGATAAGCTTAGTATAACAACTAAGATTAATACTCCAAAACTTTGTCTTTTATTCATACATGTAAATTAAAATAAAATATCGGCAAAGGTAATATTATTAAACAAACAAACAAAAAAAATTAGATAATTTTTATTCACAATCTTCTAAATGGGTTAAATCTATTGTTTTATATTCTACACGCGGAGCCGAGTTGTAAGGAACTTCAAAATTGTCATAGAAAACATCAATATGATTGCAGCTAAGCGTAACATTGTAATTATTACCTTTGTAGGTTACAAAAATAAAATTACCCTTAGCATTAGGGGTTGCTACATAATTTTTCCCGGTGGTGTTATCTCTAATATTTACTATCGTATTTTTAAGATTTTTTTCGCATGCTTTCACATTTGCCGACATTATCGTTAAGCTGTCTTGAAGCTTAGAGAAGAAGGACATTTGATAAATATCCATGCGACCAAATCCGCCATCACGATTAGAGCTCATCACTATTTCTGAATTATTGTTTTGAGAATAAAAAATGTCATCATTAATAGAATTAATGGGATATCCCAAATTATATGCTTCTGTCCACGTGTTTATATTAGTTTTTGTGCTGGAAAAAATATCTAAACCGCCGAACCCGCCATGTCCGTTGGAACTAAAAAAAAGCTTCTCGCCGTCAGTGGAAATCATGGGAGCATCTTCATCTTCCTTTGTATTTATTGTTTTGCCGAGATTTTTTGCTTTACCCCATTTACCATCGGCTTCGCGTTGCGAAACATAAATATCCAAGCCGCCAACCCCTCCCCTTCTATCACTTGTGAAATATAAGAAATTTCCGTCTCCGCTAATTGACGCATGTGTTTCGCGTGCGGGGGTGTTGATGTTTCCTTTCAATCGTATTGGCTCACTCCACTGATTATTAACTAACAACGAATAATAAATACTCCCGCGCTGTTCTGAACGATAGATAAACAATATTTTGCCATCGGCGGACAAAGAAATAGATGCCTCGTTGTCGTCTGTATTAATTTTGTCGCTGATAGGTAGAGGGTCTGTCCATACATTGTCTTTTTTATACGAAATATAAATGTCCTCGTCATATTGTCCATCGCGAGAGCGCTCATCCGATAAATTGTTTTTTTTGCGCGAAGTAAATATTAAGGTATTCATATCTTGACTCAAAATAGGTGAATGTTCGGAATAAGAAGAATTTATCTGCTCGCCTATATTAAATATTCGGAACTTTACTTCGCTACCAAAATTATTTTGTCCACTCTGTGCAAGAACGAGCTCGTTGAGTAATGAAGATTTTAGAAGGTCATCGGTAACTAACCTCTTCATGGTTTCTAAAATTATTATGGCACTGTCAAACTGATTATTAATACGGTACGACTTTGCTATCATAAATTCTATTTCTAACTCATCTATTTCTTTCACTGGACGCTTTTTATAATTTTCGCGCGCTTTTAGAAGATACATTATCGCACTATCTTCGCGCATGGCGGTATTAAGATAACAATATCCTAAATTATAATTAAAAATGGGACTATTAGGGTCAAATAATACTAACTTCTTATAAATTTCTATGGATTTGCTAAAGTCTTCGTTGTAAGCGGCATCGGTAATCGTTGTAGTCGTTTCGGATTGAGAAAACATTATTTTTGCTGCGAACACCAGAATTGTTATTAAATATACGGGTTTCATAATTTTTGTAATTATTACATTTATAATATTTATAATTTTGTATTACAAAAATTATGCTATTTAACATTTTTTTATAAAAAAAATGCTGACGTGGTTTAAACATCAGCATTTGTCTTTATTCTATAACATTTTGGTAGCGTAAAATAATGGTGACTAAACACGCTATTTATTTTATTTTCAAG
>DYQJ01000245.1 GCA_020719345.1 Draconibacterium orientale
ATCACCTACATTAAAAACAAAAACACGATGATTATCTAAAACTCTATATGCTTCTCTTATAATCAAGCGCATATCATCTAAATAATCATTCAAGTTTTTCCATTGCGAATATTCACGAGCATTATAATAAGGTGGCGATGTAACCATTAAATGTATTGATTCTGATTTCATTCCACGCATTGTTTCAAGACAATTTCCCCAAATAATTTTCACTCCATCATCTTTTGCTTCAAGAAAATCAATAAGTTTTAAGTTAATTTCTTTATATTTGTTTTGATAATCTTGCTTAACACAATTAATATAAATATTTATAAAATTATCTATAATTTCTTTTGTATTTGTTTTTTCTTTTAGAAAATTTACTTTTTCAATAAATTCTTCAAGTCTTTGTTTGTTTGGAAATGTTTCTTGCAAATAAGGACGACTTATTTCAATAATTGTTTGAATATATGGTTTATTATCTATCATTTATTTATAAAAAAAATATTTTGCAAAGATACTTTATATTTTTTAATGTTTTTTGAATAATAAGTTGCTATTCTCATTTTTTTAGTATTTTGCAAAGCCGACATTATCACCGTTCAGACCAACGGAGCGACCGTGCAGATGAACGGAGTGACCGTGCAGACGAACAGCGTCACCGTGCAGACCAATGGAGCGACCGTTCAGACCAACGGAGCGACCGTTCAGACCAACGGAGTGACCGTTCAGACCAACGGAGTGACCGTTCAGACCAACGGAGCGACCGTGCAGACCAACGGAGCGACCGTGCTTCTTAAAGGCGTCATATATGCCGCCCTTACAACTATTTGTATTTTGCAAAGCTATCATTTTTTATTTTTTATGTATTTGCGAATATTTTGCTTGAAATTCTGCTACTTTCTGTGCATTTCCTAAGTTTTGATATGTTGCTATTAAATTTGCTACGGTTGTAGGGTCGTTAGGATTAATTGCATAAGACATTAATAGTGCTTCTTCGGAGCTTTTCATATCTTTTGTTATTCCGTAAATTATTCCTAAGTTTCTTAGCAATTCTGCATTATTGCTGTCGATATTTTTGCCTTCTTCTAAATATTTTATTGCTGTATTTATATCTTTTTTATTATTAGCATAGATAAAGCCGAGTTGATTGTAAACAAGTGATAGTTCGGGTATTGCAGATGGTTGAGCATTTGTTTTTCTTGCGTTTTCGCCAACTTTTTTAGAGTAGTTTCGCCAGTTTTCTTGTTGTTCTTTGCACATTTCCGCAAATACAACATACGCAGGGTCTTGATATATTTTCACTACTTCTTTGTATGTTTCTATTTGTTTATCAATATTTTGGGCATAAATATAAGGAGTTATTTGCAATACTGATTTTATAAAGCTGCCATCGGCACTATTGCAATCTATACATCGGAGAAGATATTTTAGTGCATTTTTGTATTCATTTTTATCAAATTCACCGAGATTTTGGCAAGTATAGGCGAGGTTCTGCAATGTTTTGATATAAACAGGATGGACATTTAACGCTCTTTCGCAGCAATCCTTCGACATTTCCAAATATTTTCTTTTCACTTTTTTATCTTTTGCTTCGTTTGCTTTACGCATATATTCTGCCGAAGTGTAAGTGAGCC
Organism: Draconibacterium orientale; assembly: GCA_020719345.1. Taxonomy (GTDB): domain Bacteria; phylum Bacteroidota; class Bacteroidia; order Bacteroidales; family DYQJ01; genus DYQJ01. The sequence goes on from DYQJ01000245.1 coordinate 1,617, forward strand.
CGATGTGTCCATTTTTCGAAAAAGCACCCTTAGCCGAATCGGTTGTAAATAATGAATAATTGCTTTCCCAAGCAGGATTACGGCTAATCGTTTTAATAGAGTAAAGTGTAAATATAATTAACAAAAATGCTGATACTACAAAAGTAAAAATGGTCTTATTTTTTATCAAAATTGGCAACTTTTTCAACAAAAGATAGGCAAGTATTATGCAGAAGCCAAGTGAAGACATATACATAAATCGTTCATTTAATGGCGAACCAACAGGAATGATGATATTAGAAACTATAAAAAATGTTATAAAATAAAACAATAATCCATATCCTATTATTGATTTTCTTTTGAAGTAAATATAAGCAAGTATTAATAGTCCTACATTTAAAGCGGTTGAAAATATTGACATAAACGAAAAATTAGTTACTATTGGCAAACTTCCACCATAGTAGTCGTAAGTTAGGTCATTGGGCAATATGAGTAATTTGATATATCGCCAGAAAGTCCATACCAATCCGCCAAAACTTGTATCTGCATAATAAAAAGGTAGCCAATCATCTGTTGATACTGCTTTTGCTATGTCTTTTACTTCTATTCCTACTATTTTTTGCCTAATCAAAAGAAAAATTAAACCGATTATGATTAATGGAATGGTCGCTTGTAAATTTCTTTTTAATGGAATTTTAGTAAAAAAGTAGATAGTAAGTGGTATAATTACTATAAAAGTGTAAGTATTTTCTTTGGATAATGCACCCAGAAAGAAGTATAGCATAGCATAGCCCATCTGTTTCCAGTTATTTGTTTCAAAATATTTCAAAGTGTAAAATAAAGCGAGTAAAGAGAATAAGAATGCCATTAGTTCGTCTCGTCCTTTGATGTTTGATACTGCTTCGGTGTGTATAGGGTGTGCCACATATAGCATCGTAATTACAAAAGGAAGCGATAGCAAGAAATTATATTTGGGACTTAATAAATTATCTACTTTGATATTGGAAAATAGCATATACATTACGATGTAGATTAGCACGCAAGTAATTGCAAATATCAACACATTTACAAAATGCCCCACATACGGATTGTAAGCCAATACTTTTGCTTCTTTGGGTTGCCCTGTCATTCTGTCCATTTTTGCAATAGTTGTATCTTTGCCAAAGAATTGATTTTCAATAGCAAATGTAACTACTGAAAGTGGGCGGTATCTACCACCTTCGGTTGCTTTGAAGTTTTTATCCCTCATATGTGCAAAGTTGGGGTCGCCTGCAAAAGTATCATAGCTGAATATTTCTCCTATACCGCTTATTCCTTTTTCAACAAATTCGTTGCTAACAATAATCATATAATCGTCCAAAGCAAATTTATTTTTGATACTATTGCCATATACAATAAAACTAAAAGCAAAAATAATTAGATATATCCACTTGTTCTGTGGATATGGAAACTTTACTTGTTGGAGAGCAATTTTTTTACTTGCTTGCACTTTAGTTTTTAAGATAGTTTTTTTAACTTGTTTTTTCATAATTATTCTATTTTTATAGGATATTTTTGATTATAATATATCTTTACTCTACCTCTCTTTAAAAAGAAGTGGATAAATGCAACTTTTAGAACCAATGTTATCTTTTTTCTGTTGAATAAAGTCTAACCTAAACTCTTCTTTTATTTCACCGTTATTATTCATTCTGTCAATAACCATATCGTAGTATTCTTTATGTAATTCACAACTTATAAAATTACGTTTCAATTTTTTACTTAAAATTAATTCTGAACCACTACCGCCAAAAAGTATAAATATATCGTCATTTTCAATCGTGCAAGATTTAATTAGCATTTCAACAAGATTTAAAGGAATTTGACAAGCGTGAAATGTTTTGTCTTTTGAAACATTTTTTACTAAATCAAAATAAAACCACGAATATGGCATTCGTCCTAAATGACCTGCTTCAATTCGTCCCTTAATTCGTTTATCTGTTGGATTTTGATATGGAACAGCAACTTGGTCTTTGTAAAAATTGTTTTCTTTTGATTTTGTTGCGTGCAAAATTGAACGATGTGCAGTTGTAAATCTTTTGGGACTATGTCCTACATTTGTGTTATAAACCCAAACATAATCTTGAACATCATAAGCCGCTTCATCTAAATATTTTACTCGTAAATATGCGTTTTGTTTAGGATAGTTCATCATAAATAAACTTCCTGTTGGTTTCAAAACCCGCATACTTTCCCTTGTCAATTTAATATACCAATCAATGTATTCGTTCCATTTTTTTGTATAATTATTCCCTGAATAATTTATTCCGACATTATAATCGGGGTCGCCGTAAACCATATCAAGAGAATTGTCGGGAAGTTCTTTTAAAACTTCTAAAACATCACGATTAAATACTTTATTTCTATAATTTTCTATCATAATAACAACGCTTAAACAATTAATTTATAACATTTTGATTTTACAAATTTGATACTTGTTATATCAAATGGATTTTCAAACGTATAAGCCCAAAGTTTAAGATTTGTAACTTTGTTTTCAATAGTTTTTACTACATAAACGCCAAAAATTTCTTTTATTTTTCCTTTAATATCAGAGTGTTCGTTGGCGTGATAATAATATAAAAATGGGTGGTAAATTTGATAAACTGCAAAATTATCAGGTTTTCCGTTTTTGCCTTCAAAAACTGCGATTGTTCCTTTAAATTCAATTGTCAAATCTATTTCAAGTTGAATATTGTCTAAGTTTATTGTAACACCTTTTCCAAAATTATATTCAAAACTTGTTTTGGTTCTGTGCGGGAAATAAGTTTTAGGTCGTTTAGTAATATCCACTAAATCAAACTCAAAATCATTGCCGAAAAGAAAGTTATGTAAAATTCGCTGATTATTTGCAACAGATAAAATATTGCTTTCGCTTGTATTATATTGATTTAGAATACTTTTTTTATATTCCCAATTTACAGTTTTTTGAATTGGCTCAAAATCGTGATATATTTTTTCTATCCCTTTTATAAATTTATGCCTGCCACTTCCTAAATGAATAACAGCAAAATCATTTTCCACTAGAATTTCAGGCAGTTTGCTTTTATTGTCAATTTTAGTAGCATCAAATGGATTTCCAAAACCAACTTTTTTAGAAACGTCTTTTACCAATTCGTTATCAAAAATATAATTTTTTGTTTTTTGACATTTCTTAAATATCTCGGTTAAAACTTCGTCTTTCTTATTCATAAAATTATTTTTTTCGCAAATATAATCAATTATTCTTTTTGTAACAATTTTTGAGTTTTTAGTTGGTGCTAACGTTATTATATACACAATTGCGCTTTTACATCTTATATATGCAAGTCTTCTCCTTCCGGTCTTCCGCTGCAGTTGCGTCTATAAGCCATAGAAAATGCAATTGTCTCTGCGAACTTAAGTAAAAAAAAATTAAGCACAAAACATTTTTATACTTTATTTTTCAAAATATTTTTTACTAAGAGAAAAGTCGTTTTGGTAGTCCTAAGCAAGTAATGATAATGTAAGTTCAGAATAAAAAAACTCCTTTCGGAGTTGAGAACATGACTTCCTTTGTCCACCGATTTTATCGGAAGTTATTTATGTGCAACTCCTTTCGGAGTTGAGAACATGACTTTTTTTGTCCACCGATTTTATCGGTGGTTATTTATGTGCAACTCCTTTCGGAGTTGGGAACATGACTTCCTTTGTCCACCGATTTTATCGGTGGTTATTTATGTGCAACTCCTTTCGGAGTTGAGAACATGACTTCCTTTGTCCACCGATTTTATCGGTGGTTATTTATGTGCAACTCC
>DYQJ01000246.1 GCA_020719345.1 Draconibacterium orientale
AATAAAATAAATAGCGTGTTTAGTCACCATTATTTTACGCTATCAAAATATTATACAAATGTAATATTTATTTCAAAAAATTAATAGTAATTATTAAAATAAATTAAAATGAAAGCTAAATTAAACTTTTTCTCGCTTTTGCTTCTCGTAAGCATGTTGAATTTATCTGCTCTCTTTTCACAAGAGACAAAGTACAAGGTAGGTTGCATAGGTTTTTACAATCTTGAAAATCTCTTTGATACAGAAAATGACCCGAATATTGAAGATGAAGAATTTTTACCCGGAGGAGGCAATGTTTGGACTGAAGAAAAATACGCTGAAAAACTCGGTAACATGGCAGGTGTGATAGCTAAGATGGGCGCCGACATAACCGGTAGTGGTCCTGCTATTTTGGGAGTTTGCGAAATAGAAAACCGCAAAGTGTTAGAAGATTTGATAGCCACAGATGCCCTTAAAGCAATGAAATACGAGATAGTGCATTACGACTCCCCTGACAAACGTGGAGTAGATGTGGGACTGTTGTATCAACCAAAGTATTTTACGGTAGAAAATTCTAAAAATATTAAAGTAGATATAGGAGAACATCCTACTCGTGACATACTTCTTGTATCCGGAAAATTTGACGGCGAAGAGTTGCATATACTTGTCAATCACTGGCCCTCACGAAGCGGAGGACAAAAAAAGAGTGAACCAAGACGTATCATCGCAGCCGAAATGAATCGTACAATAATAGACTCTATTCTTAAAATTAATCCGAAGGCAAAAATAGTAGTGATGGGTGACTTAAATGATAATCCTACTGACAAGAGTATTAAAAAATATTTGAAATCTACTGACGTGATAGAAGAAGCAAAAGACGGTATATTATACAATCCGATGGTCAGCAAATATAACAAAGGCAATGGCACCACCGCACACCGCGACACATGGGGACTCTTCGACCAACTTATTATCAGTGAAGGACTTATCGGAACTCCCGAAAAAGAATACAAATTTTATAATGCACTGATTTTTAAGGAGAAATTTTTAATTCAAAGTAGCGGTAAATATGAAGGTTATCCGTTTCGCACATTCTCCGGAGGAAAATATGCAGGAGGATACAGCGACCACTTGCCGGTATATCTTTTCATTCGTAAAGAGAAAAAATAAACATTTAATCTAATAAATTTAGTTATAATGGAGAAATATGATTTGAATCATCTTAGAGAATTAGAGGCGGAATCTATGTATGTGCTAAGAGAGGTAGCCGCCCAATTTGAACGTCCAAGTCTCCTATTCTCAGGAGGCAAGGACAGTATTGTTATGTTCTATCTGGCTCGAAAAGCTTTTTTCCCTGCGAAAGTGCCGTTTACTCTTTTACATATTGATACCGGACACAACTTTCAAGAAACGTTAGACTTCAGAGATGAACTCGTGAAAAAAAATAACGTGCAACTCGTTGTCGGCTCGGTACAAAAAACTATAGACTCAGGAAAAGTCCAAGAAGAAACAGGTTACAATGCAAGCCGGAACGTATTGCAAACGACAACATTATTAGATGCCATAGAAGAAAATAAATTCGACTGCGCACTCGGAGGAGGACGACGAGACGAAGAAAAAGCGCGTGCAAAAGAACGATTCTTCTCGCACCGAGACGAGTTCGGACAATGGGACCCAAAAAATCAACGACCCGAATTATGGAACATTTTTAACGGCAAAAAAAGAATGGGCGAACATTTTAGAGTCTTTCCGCTTAGCAACTGGACAGAACTTGACGTCTGGCAATACATACTGATGGAGAACATAGAAATTCCTTGTCTATATTTTACTCACAAACGCGAATGTTTTTTGAGAGACGGAGTATATTTGGCGACAGCAGACTTTATGAAACTCAAGCCGACAGAAAAAGCACAAGTATTAGACGTCAGATGCCGAACAATAGGAGATATTACAAACACAGGTTTGACACTATCCAAAGCTGATAACCTGGAAGATATAATAAAAGAAATTGCCGCCACACGAACAACTGAACGAGGAGGTAGATTTGATGACAAACGCTCAGACACCGCTATGGAAGACAGAAAAAAAGAAGGATATTTTTAATTTTTTTTAATCTATAATAAAAAATGGACAAAGACAATAGAGCTTATTTGAATATGGATCTACTCAGATTCACTACCGCAGGAAGCGTAGATGACGGCAAAAGTACTTTAATAGGACGACTTTTATACGACAGCAAATCTATTTTTGAAGACCAAATGGAAGCAATAGAAAAAACCAGTCGGCTAAAAGGTGAAGAGCATGTCAACCTCGCACTCCTAACAGATGGACTTAGAGCAGAACGAGAACAAGGAATTACGATAGACGTGGCTTACAGATATTTTCACACCCCAAAAAGAAAATTTATCATCGCAGACACGCCCGGACATATACAATACACACGAAATATGGTCACTGGAGCATCTACGGCTAATCTCGCTATTATTCTTATTGACGCAAGACAAGGAGTATTAGAACAAACTTTGCGACACGCTTACATCGCATCTTTATTGCAAATCCCTCATATCGTAGTATGTATAAATAAGATGGACTTGGTGGACTATAAAGAAGAAATATTTGATAATATCAAGAACGAATTTATGAAGATATCACATAAATTAGATGTCAAAGACATTCGGTTTGTTCCTATTAGCGCGCTAAAAGGTGACAATGTTGTTTTACGTTCTAAGGTCATGGACTGGTATGACGGAGCAACACTTCGCCATATCCTTGAAAATATTTATATAGCGAATGACTATAATTTGATTGACCCGCGATTTGCTGTTCAATATGTTATACGACCTATGAATCAACAATATCATGATTTTAGAGGATACGCAGGCAGAATAGCAAGTGGACAATACATAGTAGGAGATACTATAACAGTATTACCTTCCGGGTTTGAATCTAAAATAAAATCTATTAATCTTTTTGATAAAGAATTAGATTTTGCCTTTGCACCACAATCAATTACGATGACATTAGAAGACGACATAGACATCAGCCGAGGAGACTTGATAGTAAAATCCAACAATCTACCTCAATCGTCACAAGATATTGATATAATGATTTGTTGGTTTAACGAGAAACCGCTAAAAATAAACGGAAAATATAATGTCAAACATACGACTAACGACTTGAAATGTATGATAAAAGACGTAGAATACAAGATGAACATTAATACTCTGGAAAAAAACTATTCCGAAAAAGCAGTGAAAATGAACGACATAGCACGAATTAAAATACGAACTACGAAGCCACTTTTTTACGATGCTTATCGAAAAAACCGAATTACTGGAAGCTTAATTTTGATTGAAGAAAATACTAATGAGACAGTCGCAGTAGGTATGATTTTATAGATTTGGCTTATTTAATTTAGATTTGACAACTTTTTAAAAGTTGTCAAATCTTCATCAAAAATATAAATTATATGTAACTATTTTGCATCTAAATTTACAGATAATCAATATTTTGCGAAAATTCACGTAAAGAATTTTATTGATTATCAAATCATTGCGAAACTCTGCGAAAAAACTTTGCGAAACTCTGCGAGAAATTGATAATAAAAAGTTTCTCGCAAGATTTAACCTAATTTATTCATAAAATTGCATAAATAGATAAAAATAAAAGTATTATAAAAATTTTCTTTTTCTTTGATTCCTTTCATATCTTTGTGGTTAAAAATAAGTTAGCATATTTTATGAATTATTGAGGATAGAATTAAAAATATTTTGAAAAAAGTATAAAATGTTTGGTGCTTAAATTTTTTGGAACTGTAATTTTTCCAGTGATAATACTTATCCTAATTTATATGAAAATATTAAACCATATAAGGCATATAATGCTTATATGTTCTTATATGCCTTATATGGTTCAAAAAATTTATCACTTAAAAATTTACACTACCAATTTTTTTTGTTTAAGTTCGCAGAGTAATTTTTACAATTCAATCGGAAAACAAAGTATGAACATTTTACAATATGAAAAATCCATCAACTGCAACTTTAATTTCAGCACATAATATTGATTTTTCAATCACATGGAAATCAATACTCAAATTACTTATACTAATATTACTTCTTATTGGAATTGTCGTGTTCGCTGCAACATTAATAAACGACCCAATGATTTTCGTAAAAAAACAGAACAAAATCAAAATTCTACTGAAAATACTTCAAATTCAACTAATAGCAAAGTTGATATAAAAATTGATGCCAATAAAAAGATGTACCAAGTGGGAGACCATTTCAATAAGCATGGACACAATATGGGGTATAATTCTAAAAAAGAATATGGTGATGCAGCAATGAAATTTGCGAAGGAAAACACTAAAAATCCCAATGCGCGAATTATTGAAGGAATTTGGAATGGTAAAGGAGATTTTAACGATATGCAACAAATTGCGATTACAAATGAAAATAGAACAGTAATAATTGACAAAATTACCGGACAACTTATTGATTTTTACGAAGGTGGTGAATTACGTGGATTAATTAAACTTATACAATTGCAATAAGATATGAATACTTTGTCAATAATACCAGGACTGTCAATTGATAAATATTGTTTAAATTGGACAAAACAAGACCTTATACCTCACTTAAATAAGAACTATAAGATAGCTAATTTGTCAAGAAGTTACTTATTAAACTATAAGCAGTTCAGCTTCTGGATTAAACAAGAAAATGATAAAATATATCAAATTGGAGTCAAAGGTGAGTACGCCGGTAAATTGTTTGGCAAAATTGGAATTGGCTCAACATTATCAGATGTACAAAAATATTTTGGAGATTGGAAAGAGGAATTAAATATTTATATTATAGCAAATTGCGAAGGAGTTTGTTTTGAAATTTCCGATAACGATACCGAAGAAGAATTGGAACAAGATAAAATGCCTATATCTGCGATTTATATATACGACCCAAAAGATGTAATTTGGAAATTATCTTGATATAATATTTTGGAGTCTTGGTTAGATAAAAGAAATGAAAATGACTTTTATTTAGTTTTTAAAATGATTTTGGCTTAGTGAAAAAGATTTTGAAAAAAAGTATAAAATGTTTGGTGCTTAAATTTTTTTTATTCAGTTTTGTGGAGTTAATTTTATCTAAACAAAAAAAAATCTTATAAATTTTATGGAAAGTAATAATACACAGCAACAAAGAGAAAAGGTTTATACTAAAAGTATTCACATTTATCAGGCGGAACGTTCAAATTGTGGAATTTTACCTGACGAAGATGGTTTAATTTTTCATTTTGGTGAAACAAAAGAATTATATCCTCCTAAATATATTAAAATATTAGTTCATAAAGACCTTGATAAGTTGGAATTAGCTAAATCTTTAAAAAAATTAGCAGAAATACTTGAAGGCAAAAAAGAAG
>DYQJ01000425.1 GCA_020719345.1 Draconibacterium orientale
TTTGTTAAAAAATTATCCGGCTTCAAATCCCTATGTATAAAATACTTCTTATGTATAAACTCCAGCCGTAATAAAATCTAAAGTCCGATCATCACCGTCGTTTTCAGACTAAATCTTTACCCGGGTCGAGCTAAATGCAATTTCTCCAAAGACGGGCCTAGCAAGTCAAGCACTAGTACATTATACGCTCCTTCATTTCCATAGTAATACACTTACGAAATCCCGACGGAGTCTGCTGATTTGTGCTTTGTTAAGTAAGTATATTTTTTGTATTCGTCGAAGAGTTGAGGGTTGGGCATTGAGGATTTTTCGAGCTTGATAGCGTAGTGGGATTGGGTTGGGAGGTGCAGCGCGAGGTAGACTTCGCCGAAGGCCCCAGTACCGAGCTTTTTGAGCAGTTTGTAGTTTTTGGCGATAATAGTTTGCATGGATTGGAGAGTTCTTTGCTTAAGTATGTTTATTTTTATTTAGAAATAAAATTTATTTTTATTTGTAAAATATTAATTATTTTTTTATAATAATTGTATTGTTATAATGTGTTTTGAGATATATTATTATTTGCTATTTTATTATTTATTCAACAAATTAATTTTAAAAAAGTAAAATTCCTCTGTTCAAGAAAATGATTATTTGTGATATTCTTTTTTCCCATCTTTCTTTTTAATTTTGCCCTCCTTCTTCTGTTTATCAATATTGGCCAATTTATCAAGACTTTTCTTAGATAACTAATTCTACTTCATCTCTATTGCTTAACTAACTCCCCCTTATTATGCTTACTTAGAAGTGCCTGCCATTTATGACGTTTATGAACTAAACTTGCTAAGAGAGTTTTTTGGAGTAATTCCTGGAATAGCCGCTTTTGGTGAATTCGATTTTTTATTTTCTGCTTTTGAGGAAGCTTTTGGGAGTGGTGGCTTGCTTTTCGGCCTCCGGAGTTTTGATGCTTAAGCTTAAGGGTCATTTTAAGCTTTAAAAGTATTAGAATAATTTATAAAATAGGTAACATAAATATGAGACATCCGCTTCTTAGGTTTTTTTTTCTTCTTCATCACCAATGCTTCCCATTGTCTTTGTCTCAGTAATTTTCGCTTTATCACTAGAGGCTACTGATTTATTTCTGTCTCTTAAACTTGAATTTTCAGGGATGGTTATGTTTATATTGAATTCAAAAT
>DYQJ01000247.1 GCA_020719345.1 Draconibacterium orientale
AAATCAGTAAATTTGAATTTTGGTCACTATTTTTATACGCTACCAAATATTTATTGTAAACTGTTCTTCTTGTTTGTTACCGAGTCTATTTTTTCAAAATATTTCATATATTGTAAACCTTTTTCTACATAGTCAGGGTCAAAAGTTTTAGAAATTCCATCTTCGGGATATTTTTTACCGGTGTTGTGCAGATGAAAAGCATCTTTGTAGAGTCCTTTGCGTAAATATTTTCCATAAGTAATATTTATCCAGCGGATTCCCCAGTAGATGGCATTGTCTCCTCTCATTTCGCGTAGCTTAATATTTAGAAAAGTACATTTATATCCCATGAGTTGAAACGGTCCCCATGAGCTTGCCATGTTTCTAAGTGCTTGGTCTGTGGCATCTTTGACTGTTTCCGGAGATAGATTTTCAAATTTTAAGATTTTCCGTTTCTTCAATAATTTTAACTGCTGATAGATTTTTTTTTCAAATCGTGGTTTTATTTTGCGTTTTCCTGAGCATTCCAAAATAATCAACGCCATGAGATATGACGACGGCAAGTCAAATTCTTTGGCATACTTATCTACCTCGTCTTTATAATTTATTATGGCAGCTTCAAAACCACCTTTGTTTTCATCTACTAATGGACTGGGTTTTGTTTCTGCGGAGTTGATATATACCAAAATAAAAAGGAGTCCAAAGATAATGGTCATGGTAATGAAAAAATTGAGTAACGATGTTTTTTTTGACTCCACTACAAAAATCTGATTAATGATTAATTTTTATGTTATCTTAATACTCACACTGTTTCAAAATATACAACAAATGCCGAGTTGTCTTTTTTTTGTATATCTATTTTTTCATTATAGTATTTAGCCAGTCCTCGTATCAGTGCGATAGCAAAATCTACCATATTTCGTTTGGAATAGTATTCTATTTTTAGTTCTTTATCATTTAACCATGTAAAGACGAAGTTCGGCGGAACGGCATTGGGTATGTTTGCTGTGATGTCGTTATGTATTTTTGGTGTTGCGAAAATAAATTCTTTTAACGAAGTATAAATTTGATAGTAATAATGGTAAATTTGCGGGGAATAGACATTTACCCAATAGTCTCCGAATGCATCTATTATGTCTTGTATTGTTAGTCCAAGTATTTCCGGTAAAGAATTAATAATTTTCATAACAATGGCATCATCTACGTCGTCTCGCACAAGGAAGACGTGGTCAGTGTCAAATCCATTAACATTTAAACATTGTTCCCATTTTTCTTCGCCAAATTTTTCTACCACCAGTTTTCCTACAGATTTTATAATCGTTCCTTTCATTGTTTTAGTGAATTATGAATTTATTTATTATATTTTTTGAGTTCATTTTTAAGATAAAAAATTTCCACTTCTTTACTCTCCATCTCCATGTCTAATTCTTCTAATTTTTTCCTATAGTTGCGCGCTTTATTTTTCAACACTACCTCGTTTTGCATTAGTTGTTCGTTTTTTAGCGATATTTCTTTATTTTGTATATTTAGCTGCTCTTGTGAGGCAAGGCGTTCTGAACGATCGGTTAGTTCTTGTTGCCGTTGTAATAACACTTTTTCTTGAGCTTTAGATTTTTCTAAAGATTTTTTAAGAATCAGCTCATTACTTGCGAGGAGCTTGTTAGATTTAATTATTTCGTCTTGTTGTGTCTTCATTTGTTCTTGCGTAGCTTGTAGTTCTTCGAGGTTTTGTCTCATTTCTTCTTCTTGTGCGAGCAGTATTTCTGTTTGCTCGGCGAGTTCTCTTTCTTGTTGTTTAGATTTTGTTAAGTCGGTTGCAATACATAAAATTTTATAAATATTTCCGTCCATGTCTTTTATTGGGGTATATACCTCGTGCAACCAGATTTCGTTGCTTCCGATATTTAATTGTCGTGTTATTTGTGTAGTAGCTGTGCTTTGCAGATTTTCCCAAAATTCTAAGCTTTCTAATTCGTTGTTTTTGGCAGCCCCGTAAATAGAATAATAGCTTCCATGCAGTAGTTCTTCGCTGATATTAAATAGTTTAAGGACGGAGCTATTAGCATTGAGAATTTTTCCTTTTATGTCTAATTCCAATACTAATGCGGCGGTATTAATGGCGTTCAGTAAGCTGGTCATCTCACTTTCACGTCGGGCGGCTTCATCTTGTGTAGCCATCAGCTCTTCTAAGTGCTGTCTCATTTCTTCTTCTTGTGCTGCCATTTCTTCGGCTTGTTGTTGCGATTGCTCTAATAGCTCGGCTGTTCGCTGATTTATCTTAGCAATAGAAAGCGTAGATGCAATAGTTTCTGATACTTTTTCTATGAAAGTTATCTCAAACTTTTGGAACTTATTGAAGGAGGCAATTTCTATTACTCCAAGTACTTGTTCTTCTACTTTTAGCGGGACTATTAATATGCTGTTGGGATTGGCTCCTCCGAGTCCGGATGTTATTGTAATATAATCATTTGGGACATCAGTCATATAAATAGTTGCTTTTTCTAATGCACACGTTCCGACCAGTCCTTCGCCGAGATATATCTTCTTCTTCTTTTTTCGTTCTTGATTGTAGGCATAAGAGGCAACGAGCTCCATGTGAATATCATCTTTTTTTGAGTCATTGTATAAAAATACTCCGCCCTGGTTTGCGTTCAGGAAGTTGACAAGATTTTTTATAACATTGGTAGAAAGCTCGGTGATGTCTTTGGTTCGTTGTCTCATGATTTCACTAAATTTGGTTATCCCCTCGTTAGACCATTTACGAATTTCGTCTTCGTGTTTACGTTTTTTGTCTTCTAATTGGGATTGTTGCAAATTTTTTCGCATGTTCAGGAGAGTATTTCCTAAGACGTCATTATCGCTAAGCGGTTTAAAATCAGTTTCAAATACTCCATCTCCTATTTTAGTTGCAAAAGAAGTAGTATTTTTTAGTCCGACAATAAGTTCGGTGAGGTCTTGTGACATCTCACTAATTTCATCATCTCCTTTTAGTTCTACGATGTGATTGTCTGGCAGAATCCCTTTGCGGAGAGGATTTATGTAATTTTTCAAGGCGAGAATAGGTCTGGTTATAGATAACGCAACTAATATTACAAAAATAGAGAGTAATAAGATAATAGATACTCCTACAATAACTGCTATTTTGTATATATATGTTATTCTGGCAATGTAATATTGGCTAACAGTTTCATTAACGGTGGCAAATTCTTTATCTATTTTTTCTACTTCTAATTGTTTTTCGCTGTTGAGTCCGAGATTGGAGCTTACTCCGATGGCTATATCAAGTGTTACTAAGGCGACAAAATTACGTTTGAAGCTGTTTAAGCTTTTTATCAATTCTTGATTATATTGTTGATTGACATTTTTGTCAGAGATGTAAGTTACAGTGTCTTTAACATTTACATTATTATCTAATAAAATAGTACGATTAGTAACTAACATATCGTTAATAGAGGTGAAGTCTTCCAGAAATTTATAATAGTAATCTATGTTTCTGTACAATAGATATTTATGCAAATCTATTTGGAGACGGTCTAAATATTTTCTAAGATTTGCATCTTCGGTGGCAGTGTAAGAGAACTCGAAGTTTCTGTTTATTTCGCCTATATATCCTGTGTAAATACTTCCGCGTTCGTAAGTTTTATTTACTATTTCATTGAAGAGGACAGAATAGTTGAGTATAGCTTCCTTTAAAGTTATAAAAGTTAAGCTAAGATTTGTGTTTGCTGTTGTTTCGTCGTCCTCTAAGTCATTAATCCTCGAGGTGATTGTACGCGAAGAGGTCTCAAATCTTCTGAAATCAACATTCTTTCCGGTTTTGAAAAAAGTCAAGTCCTCATGATTGGTCAGCAAAAACTGATGCTCATATTTTCGCAAGAGCAGATATTCATCATACAGTTTGGTAATATCATCTTGAAATTTTTTTTGTTGTTGTATGTCAAAGTAAGATAATGTGAAGACTAAGAACAACAACAAGGTAGCCATTAATATGGTTATTAACAACAAATTGAACCTGTTTTTTATTTTTATAGAATGATTTTTCATCGGTATATAACAATTTTTCTAATAAATAAACTTATTGTATTGCTAAAATTAATAACTAATTTATAATTTTGTAAATTTATAAATTAAAATTAATATAATTAGTTTTTTTAATTTTTTTTTTGATAAAACATTAAAAAAATCAAAATTGGTACCGAAATAATAAAAATCACTATAAAATGTATAATTTATATCCGCTTAAATTTAAACCTTTTTTGCTTGATAAAGTTTGGGGAGGACATAACTTGTCACAAAAGTTGAAAAAGTGTGAGCCACAAAGAGAGCAACTCGGAGAGAGCTGGGAGATTTCTACCTTTAATCAATATGTCTCGGAGGTGAGTTGTGGCGACTTGAAAGGCAAAAATCTGACTGACTTAATACACCTATATAAAGACGAGCTGATGGGCAAAAAGAATTATGATACTTTTGGCACAATGTTTCCGTTGTTGGTAAAGTTTATAGATACGAGTCAATTTTTGTCCCTGCAAGTGCATCCGGAAGACGATTTTGCTAAGCAATATTTTAATCAAAACGGCAAAAGTGAAATCTGGTACATTATTGAGCATGAGGAACATGCAAAACTAATAAGAGGTTTCAATACCAAGATGACCAACACCGAATTTGTGGAGAGATTGAATACTAAAAAGTTAGAAGAAGTTTTATTTTATGATGATGTCGCAAAAGAAGATATTGTTTATGTCCCAGCGGGATGTTTGCACGGTATAGGACCCGGAATTTTACTCGTAGAAATACAACAATGCTCTGACCTTACCTTCCGAGTTTACGATTGGGACAGAAACGGAATAGACGGCAAACCTCGCGAATTGCATACCGAACTCGCACTGCAAGTAATTAATTTTGAAGATAGAGAAGACACTAAAATAGAATACGCTAAAACGCTAAATACAGAAGCGCATGTCATTGCTAATGACTTTTTTAAGATTAACTATTTGTGGTTTGACAACGAACTGACACGAGATTATTTAGCAATAGATTCGTTTGTTATATACGTATGCGTGCATGGAGAATGTCTTATAAAATATCAAGACAGCAAAGAAGTGAGACTTGAATTTGGCGAAACTATACTCATTCCTGCCTCAATCAAAAATATTACTCTCAAAACTATCAACAACAAAGAATGTAAAATATTAGAAACGTTTGTCTGTGAGATGGTTAATGATTGAACCACAAAGGAATGAAAGGTATGAAAGTTGTTGAGGACTTTCTTTCTTTTTAACTTTTATACTATAACCAGCAACTTGCCAAAGTTGAAAACTTTGGCAAGTTGCCGTTTACAGAATAACTTTACTA
>DYQJ01000248.1 GCA_020719345.1 Draconibacterium orientale
GTTTCGCAAAGAAAAAAGTGTAACCTACTTTTAAGCGGTTATGAAAGATGCCAAAAATTATTCGTCTTCATCGTTCTCGGTGTTGTCAGCAGTTATTATCTGCTCGGCTTTTTGGTCAATTTTTAGTTTCTTCTTTTTTTTGTGCTTGAAAATTTCGGCATCTATATAAAAAATAATCTCTTCCGCTATATTTGTTAATAAATTGCTGGAACGTTCTATTCTCGCTACGACCGAATAAATGTCTAATAAGTCGGCTATCAATTCGGCAGAGTCAGTTTTCATGGTTTTAATTAGCTCGCGATATATCTTATTAATCTCTTTATCTTTTCTAAAAGTGTTGCGTGCCAGTTCAGTATTTTTTGTCTCAAAAGCAGTGACGATGTCAACGTGCATTTCGTCCACTAATTTGAAAATTGTATATACGGCATATTTTTCAAATATTATTTTATTAATAACATTTTCGTGTCGGTCTCGTGCTATTTTAGAGATGAAGTCGGCATGGTCACCTATTCGTTCTACGTCAGATACCGATTTGAAAATGGCGAGAACGAGTCTCAAGTCGGTTGCTACCGGCTGAAAAAGCGCTATAATTGTTTCGCAGCTCTTTTCTATTGACAGTTCTAAGGCGTTGACTCTTTTTTCGGTACGTATTACTTCTTCAGCAAATGATGCATCATTGTTTATCAATGCGTTCACAGACTTAACGAGTTGTGTTCGTGCAAGTTCTAAGAGTTCAATAAACGATTCCTTCAAATATTCTATTTCATAATTAAGATGATTCATAATTTTAGTTGTTTAAGTTATCCAAAATGTCCACTAATATAGTTTTCCGTTCTTTTTTGTTTGGGGTTAGTAAATATTTGTTGTGTTTTTCCCACTTCTATCATTTCGCCGAGATAGAAGAATGCTGTTTGGTCACTTATACGTGCCGCTTGTTGCATATTGTGAGTAACTATTACGATGGTGTATTTGTTTTTTAGTTCAAAAATAAGGTCTTCTATTTTTGCAGTAGAAATGGGGTCAAGTGCCGATGTTGGCTCATCCATCAGTACAATAGATGGTTCTACAGCGAGAGTGCGCGCTATACAAAGTCTTTGTTGTTGTCCACCAGAGAGTCCATAGGCATTCTTTTTTAGATTATCTTTAACTTCATCCCAGAGAACTACTTGTTTTAAAGATTTCTCTACTCGTTCTTCAATAAATTTTTTGTCTTTGATACCTTGTATTTTTAGTCCATACGCCACGTTATCAAAAATAGATTTCGGAAAAGGATTTGGTTTTTGAAAGACCATTCCAACTTGCTTACGCAAATTTTCGGTATGCACAGTTTTAGAATATATATCTTCTCCGCTAATAATGACGTTCCCTTCTATTCTAAAACCATCAATATAGTCGTTCATACGGTTGAAAATTCGAATAAGTGTGGACTTTCCACAACCAGAAGGACCAATAAAAGCCATCACCGTAAACGGTTTTATATTTAGATTTATATTTTTTAAAGCTTGAAAATCAGAGTAAAATGCGTTCAGATTTTGCACTGTTATTAGATATGGTATCTCGGACTCGGTATTATCTTTTTTATTTTCTTTCATAATATTAAAGTTATTACTAATTAATTAGTTTTTTTCTGATGTTTATTTCGTAGAAAGACAGCTATTGCATTCATAGTAAAAGTGATGACTAACAAAATAATAATCGCAGCAGCGGCATTGACGACAAAACCATGCTGAGGTCTTGATATCCAATTGAAAATTTGAATTGGTAATACCGAGTATTCATCCATAGGAGATTTTGGGGCAAACGGAACGTATGCAAGTGCGCCGACAACAATAAGTGGCGCCGCTTCTCCCACAGCACGCGAAAGTGCCAGTATTAAACCGGTCATTATTCCACCGAATGCACTTGGTAAAACTTGTAACCAGATGGTTTGCCACTTTGTAGCTCCCAGCGCAAATGAGGCATCTTTAATTGAACTTGGAACAGCACGTATGGCTTCTCGTGTAGCCACAATAATTATAGGAAGGATAAGTAAAGATAAAGTAAACGAACCAGCAAGCAAATTTCCACCGAACTTCATTGTGCGTGCAAACAATTGCAATCCGAGTAAACCGTAAATAATAGATGGTACACCAGCAAGATTAGAAATATTTATCTCCAAGATAGTAGCAAATTTTCCTTTTGGAATGTACTCTTCTAAGTAAACTGCGGCAGCAATTCCGAGCGGAAGCGCAAATAATAAAGTTAGTCCAAGTATCCAGATAGTTCCCATCATCGCGGTATAAACACCTGCATTTTCAGGTTTTCGAGAAGGCAAAGAAACTAAGAATTGCCAACTTAGACGAGGCAGACCATCATACAAAATAAAAATAATAAACACCGCAAGGAGTATTATTCCAAAAAATGTAGATACGACACCCCAGGTAGCAAACATTTTATCTTTTGCCCTATTTAATTGAATATTAGTCATATTTTTCTCGGTATTTTTTTCGTAACCAAAAACTTATATTATTAAGAATAAACGTAAAGACAAATAAAGTTATTCCGGCAGCAAAGATAGTGCGATATTCCAACGAGTTATGCGGCACATCTCCCAAGCTTACCTGCACAATATATGCAGTAATAGTTTCTATTGGCACAAGCGGATTTAAAGTAAGACGCGGCTGTTGTCCGGCGGCAATAGCCACAATCATGGTCTCACCGATGGCTCTTGAGATGGCAAGAATTACCGCTACTATAACTCCAGAGCTCGCCGCCGGTAATGTAACTTTAAATACTGTTTGAAAACGTGTTGACCCCATACCATAAGCGGCTTCGCGCAACGACTTGGGAACAGCAAATAAAGCATCTTCGCTAAGAGAAGAAACATACGGTATAATCATTATTCCCATCACAATACCGGCAGAGAGTGAGCTAAAGCCAGCGAGATTAGGAATAAACATTTGTAAAAATGGAGTAACAATAACCAGAGCAAAAAAGCCATAGATAACCGTAGGAACTGCAGCCAACAATTCTAAAGCCGGCTTAACAATAGCACGAAACCGCTTATTACTATACTCGTTCAGATAAATTGCAATAGATAGACCTACCGGCAAAGCGATGCTCATCGCTACAAGTGTGGTCATCAGCGTGCCTGTCAAAAGCGGTAATATTCCGAAATGTTTTTCGTCAAAAAGTGGTGTCCACTGCGTGTCCGTAAAAAAATCTATTATAGAGACATCACTAAAAAATATTACCGCTTCGTAAGATAAAACTATTATTATCAGAACGGTAGTAAGAATTGTAAAAAGCGCGCTTATTAGCAACAACTTCTCTATTATTCTCTCTTGCGTTTTTATCATCTTTCAGATTTTTATATTATTTGGTAGTTTTATGTGTTTCTACAAAGGTGGAGAATATCTTTTTACTTTCGTCATACTCAGCATCTTGCATCGGAATATATCCTACTTCTTTGGCAAGTGTTTTTACTTCGTTAAGATAGAAATTAACAAACGCAACTACCTCTGGACGAGATACGGCTGTTTGATTTACATAAATATAAATAGGGCGTGATAAAGGAGCATAAGTTCCATCAATTACAGTTGCTTCACTTGGTAAAACAGCACCTTTACCATTATCTATGGGGACGAGCTTCAAAATATCTTTATTTTCCTCATAATAAGCGAGTCCAAAGAAACCTAACGAATATTTGTCATTTTTTATTCCTTGCACAAGTACGTTATCGTCTTCGCTTGCGGTATAGTCGCCGCGGCTGGAACCACTTTTACCTACAATGGCTTCGGTAAAATAATCGTAAGTTCCGGAAGCAGTGCCGGGTCCGAAAAGATGGATTTCTTTATCAGGCCAGTTAGGTCGTATTTGATTCCACTTTTTAATTTTATCTTGGGCTTCGGGCTGCCATATTTTTTTTAATTCTTCTACTGTCAAATGGTCTACCCAGTCGTTCTCCGGACTCATAATTACTGCCATGCCATCATAAGCAATTTCTAACCCTATGTAATTGATATTGTTCTCTTTACAGAGTTCTTTTTCGGAGTCTTTGATAAGACGTGAAGCATTGGAGATGTCGGTTTCGCCTCGTCCAAACTTCTTAAATCCTCCTCCTGTACCGGAAACGCCTATTGTTATCTGCACTTCCGACTGAACTGCTCTAAATTCTTCAGCAACTGCCTCTGTGATAGGATAAACAGTACTTGAACCATCAATTTTTATACTTCCCGATAATTTGTCGGCAGTAGCTGAATTGTCTTTGGTCTGGTTCTCTCCGCATGATAACAAATTTAACATGCTAATTAACAGCATACTAATAACTAATAATTTTTTAGATTTCATCTTATACAATATTTAATTAATACTGCACAAAGATAATATATTAATTAATTAGCAATGTTAAGTTAATGTTATGTAATAATTAAATAAATTTTAATATTAAAAAGTTATAGCAAATTTGTCAGCATCTTGGAGAACAGGAAAGTGTTGTCGGATATTTTGCAGTGTATTAAGATTTATTTCTATGGTTATATTTTTTTCTTCTTCGGGTTTTGCCTCTGCGATAATTTCTCCTATAGGATTAATTATCATTGAATTGCCTGAGTAAGCTATATTATTTCCATCTGTTCCGATGCGGTTTACTGCAATGGTATAACATTGATTTTCTATAGCTCTGGCTTTCAATAGCGTTTCCCATTGACGTGAGCGCGAGGCGGGCCAATTAGCAACATACAACAGCATATCATACTCATAATTAACATTTCTACTCCATACCGGGAATCGTAAATCATAACATATTAGCGTGCAGATTTTCCATCCTCGGTATTCTATAATTTTTTGTTGGTTGCCGTTGGAATATTTCAGATGTTCGCCGCCCATTCTAAAAAGATGTCTTTTGGAGTAGTATTCAACTTTTCCTTCGGGAGTGACAAATAATAAGCTGTTAAAAAAACCTTCGTCTATACGAGTAGTTAAACTTCCGATTATTGCAGCGTTGCTCGTATTAGACATTTTTTGCATCCATTGTGTTGTGGCTCCGCCTATTTCTTCTGCTATTTCTTCCGGATTAACATAAAAACCGGTGGTAAACATTTCCGGCAACACTATCAAGTCGTATTGCGTCTGTAATTCATTGATACGTTTTTCAAAATAATTTCTGTTTTTTTCGGGTTGCAACCAGAAAAGCGGCGCTTGTAATAAAGCAATTTTTAAATTAGAAGTGTCCATATATTCACATTTTGACTATTTAAAATTTTTGGTAATTATTTGATAACGTAAAATAATGGTGACTAAACACGCTATTTATTTTATTTTCAAGTA
>DYQJ01000426.1 GCA_020719345.1 Draconibacterium orientale
AATGACAGTTCAGAGCAATAAATCCCGCCCTGCGTTTACGGCCATCCGTTAGCACCAATTTAAAAAAAACATATGACACAGAAAATCACAATTACAATTCTACTTTTCCTGACAACCTTTCAAACATTTGCACAAACCGACAAGGTAGCTGCACTTATTGACGAAGGTATAGCTCTTTACGACCAAGGAAAGTATGCGGAAGCCATAGACAAGTATAAGGAATCATACAAACTTGACAGCAATAGTGTTGTTCTGTTTGCTGAAATGGCAATGACCTATTTGGCTTTAAAGGACTACGACAATACGGAAAGTATATGCCAAAGAGCAATAACCAAATTCCCCGACAATAAAGGATTGAAAAATATTTACAGCACTTATGGCAACAGTTTAGACGACAGACAAAAGCCAGATGAAGCGTTAAAAATTTATATTGAAGGTATTAGCAAATTTCCTGATTACTATATGTTGCATTTCAATAAAGGAATTACAGAATATGGTTTAAAAAGAAATTACGAAGCAAGAACAAGTTTTCAAAACGCCATAAAATCAAACCCAAAACATGCTAGCTCATATTATTATTTAGGCATTGTTGAAGACAATTTTGGTAATAGAATTCCTGCAATCTTATGCCTTTCCAGATTTTTAATTTTAGAGCCGAAAGGACAACGAGCCGAAAAAATACTCCCATATCTAACTAAAGCAGTAAATAATATGTATTACCAACAGAAAAATGGTAATTCAACCGCAACATACAGTTCAGCCAAGGCAAGGACTGATACTACTGCAAGTAGTTTTGAAAAAGTGGAGTTTGGAATTCTTACAATAGAAACTACGTCTTCGTTGTTTCCCGAAAACGAGAAAAAGACAGACCTTGAAAAATTTGAAACAAGAACACAGACTATCTATGAATATCTAAAAGCATATAAAAATGAAAATAGCGGATTCTATTGGGACTTTCTTGCGCCTTATTTTATTGATTTGGAATCAAAAAAATACGTTAAGACTTTTACTTATTATATAAATTATTATTTAACAGACAATAAAGACGTTGAAAAGTGGATTAAGAAAAACGAAAAAGACGTTACTGAATTTTATGACTGGAGTAAAAATTATAAATGGTAACTATGACTACAGAAAAACTGGTGCTAACAAA
>DYQJ01000249.1 GCA_020719345.1 Draconibacterium orientale
GACCTTATATTCCTTATATGGTTCAAAATTTTGTCCAAGATTACGTGGGTAGCCGCCAAGATGCAACAGCATATTCTATAGAAATGAAAGACAATACTGGAAATATGTTTGAAGGATATTCTACTATTTTAGACCCTTCTGTTAATAAAGTAATTTCGCCTTTTGCTATAGTACTATATGATGGCGATGTTATTACGATGAAAATAAATGGTGAAGTAGTTGCTACTTATGTAGTTGGTACTGTTGACATTGAAAAAATAGAAGACAAGATAGATATGGTAATTTATCCAAATCCTACGACAGATTATATTAGCATAAAAAACAATTTTACTGGTTTAGATAAACTTGAAATATTGGACATCACCGGCAAAAATGTACTAACCAAAAATAACTGCGAAGGAAATAATATTGATATAAGTAATTTGAAATCAGGAGTTTATAATATCATAATAACTTCCGACAACAAGACTTATGTTAATAAATTCGTAAAAAAATAAACGCTGACAAAAAAAGCAGTCTTTTTTAAAGAGACTGCTTTTTTATTTTACACGTATTAGCTGGTAGCAAGTGGTCTGCCATCTGCCATACCCATCTTTCCGGTTATGATTTGAATCAAATCAATTAACGCCCAAATACCACAACCACCACCGGTTATTAACATTAACCACCAGTTGCTATATCCCATCATTAATCTGTGGATACCTAAAATTCCTAATAACCAACAAACTATAATCATTGTGGTTTTCGATTGAATTTCTTTTTGCTCGCTCATCTTCTTAAAATTTTATAGTTAATAATAACACAAATATAAAAATCTTTTTTTATATACAATTTTTTTTCTATTAAAAAAAAAAAAAAAAAAATATATTAGGAATAAAATACTATATTTGTAAAAATATATTTTTATAAAATTCTGAATTTTTATGGAAAATCTAAAAGATATAAAAAATAAAGCCGCAAAGTTAGAAGCACTCATAAAATTAAGTGATTCAATAAGATACGGCAAAAGTAGAGTCCCCGTTAATTTTAACGACTTCTTGCATCTTTGTTCTCAAGAGCCGCGTCATGTTTTTAGAGACATCTTTCAACTCTTTGACGACATGATAGCCAATTACGTCATGCGAGATGCTAAGGAAACCAACGACTTAGTCGGCTTTGAAAACTACGACACCACTAATTTATTTGTCAAAGGTTGTGACAATCCATTCTTTGCGGATAGAATTTTTACCAGTCGTTTCATGCAGGTCGCAAAAGCGTTCCGAAAAGGTATCCAAAATAATAGAATATATCTATTCGAAGGACCGCCAGGAAGCGGCAAAAGTACGTTCTTAAATAATCTGCTGCAAAAATTTGAAGAATTCTCACAAAGTCCGCAAGGAGGAATGTATCAAACTTACTGGCGATTAGACATAGAAAAATTGAATAGATTTAAACATTTCAAAAAACATTTTGTAGAGCTAACGACCGAATTAAACATTTTGCCGCAAGCAGAAAATATTAAAAAAGGAAAATACGAACGCAAAACTCTTGACTTTTCTTGTCCAAGTCACGACCATCCTATATTGCAAGTGCCGGTAGAATATAGACCCGAATTTTTAAACGAACTCATAACTGATGAAGCGTTTAAAGATAAACTCTTTAACGCGCAACAATATAAGTGGGTACTCAAAGACGCAGCATGTCCTATTTGCAGCTCTATAACGACTCTGCTGATGGACACAATTGGTGACCCGATGGAAGTTTTTAACATGTTATATGCACGTCAAGCTAAATTCGACAGACAATTCGGAGAAGGAGTAAGTATTTTCAATCCCGGTGACCCGACACCACAACATCCTATTGTCAATCCGAAATTGCAAAGCATGATTAACGACCTTTTTAATACTGATGACATCAAATTTATTTATTCATATCTTGCCATGACCAACAATGGAATACTTGCTCTCATGGACATCAAAGAGAATAATATACAACGACTTATGAACCTGCATGGAATAATTAGTGACGGAGTTCATAGAGTAGAGCTGATGGAAGAACATATAAAAACATTCTTTGTAGGACTTGTAAACCCGGAAGATAAAAAACATTATCAAGATGTGAAATCGTTTCAAGATAGAATAACAACTATTTATGTCCCGTATGTATTAGATTATAAAACCGAAGTAGAGATATTAAAAAATAAATTTACAAACAAAATAGAGGGCAAATTCTTGCCGCGAGTATTAGAGAATTTTGCTAAAATAATTATTTCCACGCGTTTAGAGAAAAACTCGGTCGCCATAGGACAATGGCTCAAAAGACCCGACAAATATAAAAAATATATAGACGCGAATTTGTTGCTACTAAAAATGGACATCTACTCCGGTAAAACACCTTCATATATCACCGAAGAAGATTTGCAAAGCTTTACCAACGAAGTGAAATTGAAAATACTTGACGAATCTAAAAAAGAAGGAACGCAAGGTTTCTCAGGCAGAAAATCATTGAATTTGTTTAATTCTTTTTTAACTAAATACAGAAAATCCGACAAATCAATTACTATGGACATGGTAAACGAATTTTTTATCCCAAAAGACGCCTCTATGGATGAACAAATTCCGTATGGTTTCATCGAGTCACTTATCAAATTATATGACTTCAATATATTGCAAGAAATTAAAGAAGCCATTTATTATTACAATAAAAATCAAATAGCCAACGACATACAAAATTATCTCTACGCCATTAATTTTGATGTAAACGAGACAGTAACTTGTATCTATACCGGAGAAAAAATAGAGATAACGGAAGACTTTTTGAAAAATTTTGAGGCACTTTATCTCGGTTCGGTAAGCACCTCGATGCAACGGCTTGCTTTCCGCAGAGACAATCATGCCACATATATAACCAAAACACTATCGCAAGAGATTAATGTACAAGGCAAAACAATCACTGAAACCGAACAATTTAACGACCTCTTTGAAAAATATACTAAGAATCTCAAAGAAAATGCCCTCGCTCCTTACATACATAACGACAATTTCCGCCGAGCTATCATGGATTACAACACCACAAGTTTTAAAACTGATGACAACAAACTCAAACGGGACATAGAGCAGCTTATTGCTAATCTCGTAAAAAACTTCGGTTACTCTGAACAAGGCGCTAAACAAGTTTGTATATACGCATTAGATAAAAATCTAACTACTTTATTTTAACAACAATGGAAAATTACTCGGAAGACAGTATCAAAACATTAGACTGGAAAGAACATATACGAAAACGACCCGGAATGTACATCGGGAAACTCGGAGACGGAACAGCACAAGATGACGGAATATACATATTAATAAAAGAAGTCCTAGACAATTCCATAGACGAATATATGATGGGATTTGGTAAAAAAATAGATATTAAGCAGACGGACACACAAATATCTATCCGCGACTATGGACGTGGAATCCCACTCGGAAAAGTTCTCGACGTGGTCTCTAAAATGAACACCGGCGCAAAATACGACTCCTCCGTTTTTAAAAAATCCGTAGGACTAAACGGAGTAGGTATAAAAGCCGTTAACGCATTGTCTAATAGCTTTGTAATTACGGCTTTCAGAGATGGACAAGCTAAGAAGATAGCGTTCTCGGAAGGTAATTTGACCAACGAATCAGACATCAACACTACAAAAGAAGAAAACGGAACACTCGTAATATTTTCTCCCGATGAAAAATTGTTTACTAATTATAAATTTGAACCCGAATTTATAGAGACCATGTTAAGAAATTACGTCTATCTCAACTCCGGTTTGAAGATTAATTTTAACAATAAACAATTCTTTTCTAAAAACGGACTTCTCGACCTTCTAAACGAAAATATGAGCTCCGAAGCCGTATACCCTATAATTCATCTTTTAGGAACGGACATAGAAATAGCAATGACACATGGAAATCAGTATGGCGAAGAATACTACAGCTTTGTAAACGGACAACATACCTCACAAGGCGGCTCGCATCTCCTTGCTTTTAGAGAAGCACTTGTAAAAACTATTCGCGACTTTTATAAAAAAGATTTTGACTTTTCTGACGTCAGAACATCAGTCGTAGCCGCAATTAGTATTAAAGTAGAAGAACCACTATTTGAATCACAAACAAAAACTAAACTCGGCTCAAAGAACATGTCTCCAAACGGAATCTCGGTGCGACAATTTATCTTTGACTTTGTTACCAAAGAGTTAGATAATTATTTGCATAAAAATCAGGAAACCGCAAAGCTGTTATTAACGAAAATACAAGAATCCGAAAAAGAACGTAAAGCCATCTCAGGAATACAAAAACTCGCTAAAGATAGAGCAAAAAAAGTCAGCTTACATAACAAAAAATTGCGCGACTGCGATATACATTTCAACACTAATAAAGACCGAAGTCTGGAGTCAACTATTTTTATTACCGAAGGAGACTCTGCAAGCGGCTCAATTACAAAATCCAGAGACGTAAATACACAAGCTGTTTTTAGCTTAAAAGGCAAACCGTTAAATACTTACGGACTGACAAAAAAAATAGTTTATGAAAACGAAGAATTTAATCTCTTACAAGCGGCACTCAATATAGAGGACGGAATTGAAAATATCAGATATAACAAAGTAGTAATCGCAACAGATGCTGACGTAGATGGAATGCATATCCGACTGTTATTAATAACATTCTTCTTAAACTTTTTTCCCGACTTAATTAAAAATAAACATTTGTACATATTGCAGACCCCGTTATTTAGAGTTCGCAACAAACAAAAGACGATTTATTGTTATAACGAAGAAGAAAAACTTGCGGCTCTCAACGAATTAGGTAAAAACCCGGAGATAACCCGATTCAAAGGACTTGGAGAAATTTCCCCTGACGAGTTCCAACATTTCATCGGTAAAGACATCCGACTTGACCCTGTCATCTTAAAAAAAGAAGACCAGGTTACAGAAATGTTAGAGTTTTATATGGGAAAAAATACTCCTGATAGACAAGACTTTATAATAGAAAACCTTGTAATAGAAGAAGATATTTTATAAATTTAATCTTATTACATTGCTTTTCAACTTTGCCAAAGTTTTAAACTGGTACGTTTATTTTGACTATTTTTTGAAATAATATTTTCCTGCCTATTTTATGTATATATTTTATTTAGCAACGTAGTTGCGTTATCTTTGTAGAATTTTGTTTTTTCGTTATTTTTTTCTACAAAGATTACGCAACTACGTTGCTAAGCACCTATGCAAAATTAATTGTATATAATTTACCAAAATTATTTACGATTT
>DYQJ01000250.1 GCA_020719345.1 Draconibacterium orientale
TTGGCTCAAAACCTAACTCGTTGAGTAATTTGAGGTTTTTATTATCTTGTGTCAAAATGTAGAAACCATATTTTTTTGCTTCTTCTAACGCACTTTCTTCAAAGGAGAGACCGGCAACGGCGCCGTATAATTCACGATTTTTATACTCAGGAAATAAAAGTTTAAAATTTTTGAGATTCTTATAAAATCGGGATAGATATTTCTCCTTAAAATTATATTTTACCTCTATTATCAACACTTTACTTGTATTATATAAAATTATGTCATACTCGGCTTCTATACCACTTTTTTTGTGTTTTCTTTTTAAGTTGGTATCCATGTAATCATACTCGGAGTCGTCAACACGTAGATTATTTTGTAACGCCGAAGAAATAGAAAACTCTGCCACATCACCATTACTATCAGAAATGCCTTCAAGCTTTAAAGACATTTCTCGCACTATACGTGAAGTCTCCTGCATCTTTTTATCGGTTTCCAAATTCATCAGACGTATCATTTCTTTGAGGTCTTTAGTTTCTTTTTCACTTGCCTCTCTACTTTTTTCACTTGCCTCCCGCATTCTTTCATTCGCCTCTCTATTTTCATTGCTTATCGCTTGAAGCGTAAACCAGACTTTTTCAAAAGTCATGCCCGTAGCATCTATTTCATGTGCTTCCATCTTTATATTTTTTCGCAAAGATAAGAAAAAAAAATAAAAAAAACAAATCTTAACCAGAATTTTCAGAATTTCAGGATTATTTAATTTTAAAATAAAAAAGCGAAAAAATCTTTCAAATAGTCGAAGACTTTTGAAATGGTTGAAACGTTTGAATCGTAATATATTAACCACTTCAAATGGCTAAAGCATATTTGAAGGGTAAGGTATAAGACTATTTGAAAGGTTTTTACGGCATATTTAATTTATTAAGTTTTTCGCAGAGTTTCGCAAAGAAAAAGTGTAAATTACTTTTGAAAGATGCCCAATTTATATATCAAATATTTGCAACAGAGAGCAACATTAACTCATCTATATTTGGCATGCTATTTTTATATATGAAACAAGGATCTAAATCGGCACCGTTTGACCATTCGATTGTATCAAAAACTACTCTTACGGTTTTGAAAATTTGTATATCATTTAATTCTTTAAATATGCCAAAATCTAAATATGGTTGCATATTGATATAACGAATCTCGCCGTTGGAATAATGCAAATATAAAATAAAGTCTTGTAACGGCTTTACTTCTATTATTTTTGGTAACATAGTTATTCTTTATTTTAATGGTTCTATATTAAATGGCTTTTCTCCATTTTGGCATAATTGCCAATTTGCCAACAACTCCTCATGATGTATTTCTATCCATGCTAAAACTAATCGCAATTGTTTTGTTGGTAATTTTCCTTCCAATATAGAAAAATCGTTTAAATCTATTATTGTTGTATAATTTTGATAATACGCATGTATATGCGGCGGATTGTGTTCTTGTGGAGCATAATACATTCTTATTATTATTCCAAAAAACATTGATAATGTTGGCATAGTTTTATTTTTTAATGTTTTTATTTTTTACAAAGATAAGAAAAAAAAAGAAAATAAAAAATCTTAACCAGAATTTTCACGGTTCAACCATTTCAAAAGTCTTCGACTATTTGAAAGGTTTTTTCGTTTTTTTTTATTTTAAAATTAAGAAATCCTGAAAATTCTGGTTCCTACATTGGCAGGGTTCAAATATTTACACAAAAATTGCAGGAAAAATAAAAATCATTTTCCTGCAAAATAAACGTTTATCCGCATTTAGTATTTCCACAACCTTTGCACAACAAACATCCTTCTTGATATACAAGGGTATCGGAGCCACAGATGGGACATTTATGTTTTTTTGTCACCATGGTGCCATCCGGAATATAACGTTCTAAAGTTCGTTTGACGCCTTTTTTCCATGTATTTATAGTATCACTACTAAGATGAAGCGAAGAAATTAATTCCACGACATTTTGGATAGGCATTCCATGTCTCAATACGCCGGAGATTAATTTGGCATAGTTCCAATATTCGGGGTTAAATTTATAAGATAATCCCTCGATAGTGACATTGAAACCGCCTTTATTTTTAAACTGAAAATCATATCTGGATTTTCCATTTTCGTCTCGTATTTTGAGAATCATTCCTTTTTCCACAAACTTAGGAATAGGCAAATAATCTTCATCGGCTATTCCGGTAAACACTTCATAAGGTTTTCCATTCAAAAGTCCTACAAAACCTATCCATTTTTCGTTATTATTACTAAATCTAAATATATCTGCCTCCAATATTTTAGGTCGCTTCGGGGAATTAGTAATTTGTATTTCCTCGGCTACCTTAGGTTTGTTTGCTACCAGAACTCCTTGTCTTGAGTTCTCGCGATATACGGTAAGACCTTTGCAACCCGATTTCCATGCGTTGACATACAAATTACCTATCAACTCTTCTGTAGCTTCTTCTGGCAGATTTATTGTTACACTGATAGAGTGGTCTACCCATTTTTGTATTCTTCCCTGCATAAAGACTTTTTGTTCCCAATCTATGTCTCGCGAAGTGGCTTTGTAATAAGGCGATTTAATAAAGATGTCATTAAGTTTGTCATCTGTTAAAGTTAATATCTCTGATAAATCATATCCGTTTATAGTCATCCACGTTAAAAATTTGTGATGAAAGACATTATATTCTTCCCAGGCGTCTCCCATTTCGTCAATGTAAGTTATTTTTACGTCAGCATCATTTGGATTTACTTTTCTACGGCGGCGATAGTAAGCCATAAAGACCGGCTCTATACCTGACGTAGTTTGTGTCATCAGACTTGTCGTTCCGGTTGGCGCAATGGTTAGTAACGAGATGTTGCGTCTTCCGTATTTTTGCATTTTGGTATATAGCTCTTTGTCGGCTTCTTTTATTCGGTTGATAAAAGGATTTTTCATCTCCCGTTTATAGTCATACATAGGAAATGCTCCGCGTTCTTTTGCCAGACAAACAGATGCTCGGTATGCTTCTATCGCCAGTGTTTTATGCACTTCTTCTGTAAAATCTACTGCATTATCAGAGCCATATATCAGTCCCATAGCGGCTAACATATCTCCTTCTGCGGTTATACCTATTCCTGTTCGGCGCCCTTTGATAGCTTTGTCTCTAATATTCTCCCACAATCTTTTTTCTACTCTTTTTACTTCTTCTGATTCGGGGTCGTCATTAATTTTTTCTATGATGGCTTCTATTTTTTCTAATTCCAGGTCAATGATGTCATCCATTATTCGTTGTGCGTAAACAGCATGTTGCTTGAACAGGTCAAAATTAAATCTCGCCATCTTGGTAAACGGATTTTCTACGTAGCTGTACAAATTGATGGCAAGCAGTCGGCAGCTGTCATACGAACAAAGTGGAATTTCTCCGCAAGGATTAGTAGAAATAGTTTTAAATCCTAAGTCGGCATAACAGTCGGCTACGGATTCGTTAATGATAGTATCCCAAAAAAGTATTCCCGGTTCGGCACTTTTCCATGCATTATGAACTATTTTGTCCCACAAGTTTTTTGCGTTGACGTACTTTTCTATTCTGGGAATTTTAGAGTCTATGGGAAATTGTTGCTTGTATTCAGTGTTATTGACAACTGCCTTCATAAATTCATTGTCTATTTTTACAGATACATTGGCACCGGTAATTTTTCCGGGCGTCATCTTTGCATCAATAAAATCTTCGGCATCCGGATGCTTAATAGATACACTAAGCATGAGCGCGCCTCTGCGACCATCTTGTGCTACCTCACGAGTAGAATTGGAATATCTCTCCATAAAAGGAACTATACCGGTAGAAGTTAACGCGCTATTAAGGACGGGACTTCCCTTAGGACGTATGTGCGATAGGTCATGTCCTACTCCGCCTCGTCTTTTCATAAGTTGCACCTGTTCTTGGTCTATCTTCATGATTCCTCCATACGAGTCTGCCGGATTTTGTTCGCCTATGACAAAACAATTAGACAACGAGGCAACTTGAAAATTATTACCTATTCCACTCATTGGACTGCCCTGCGGAACAATATATTTAAAATCACCTAACAACTCCAAAAATAATTCTTCTCGCAACGGATTGGGATATTTTCTTTCTATACGAGCCAGTTCACCAGCTATGCGACGATGCATCTCCTCCGGCGATTGTTCGTAAATGCGTCCATATGAGTCTTTTAACGCATATTTATTCACCCAGACGCGTGCCGCCAACTCGTCTTTTCCAAAATAATCAAGGGCTTTTTTAAAAGCTTCTTCATAGGTATATGTTCTAAGTGAAGAGTCTTGATTAATAACCATTTCAGCTAATTCCATTTTTCTAACTTATTGATTATGTGTTTAAAAAAATTTTACTATATATTTAAAATTATTTGCAATTTATAAATATTAATACAAAAAAAGAATTTTTTTGGCTATTTTGAATCAAATAAGTTTAATGATTACGTTTTTTATTTATAACTTATTAATTTATTGAGGTTATCTATTTTTAAAAATATTTTGAAAGATGACAAAATATAAAGAGGCGAAAAGTAGTGAATTATAAATTTGGGAGAGCCATAAAAAATATAAGTACAATGATTAATATTTTGTAACTATTTATACTATAAACGGCAACTTGCCAAAGTTGAAAACTTTGGCAAGTTTATTTTGACTATTTTTTGAAATAATATTTTCCTGCTTGTTTTATGTAGATATTTTATTTAGCAACGTAGCAGCTAAATATTCTACAAAGATGTCGTAGCTAACGCCACTAAACAGAATTATTCTTTTACAAATTTAGTTACCGAAGTTCCCTGATTAGTTGTAACATTGATAATATAAATACCTTCCGACAAACTACTTATATCTATTTGACTATCTGTATTTTGCAAATTAATTAATAATTTACCGGATAAATCAAATACCGTAACATTAGCATTTTGAATATTGTTAATATACAAAGTGTTTTTTGCAGGATTTGGATAAAGAGAAATGGCATTTTTACTCTTCTTTCCTATAGATGCAATGTTATCATAAAAATATTTCATCTTATATAATCCTTGCCAGAGGTTATCTGTACTAACCCACGTATACGAAGCTTGTTCTAACATAGAACCATTGCTGGCAAAAGTCATAGTATATTTTAATGATTTTTCCCAGACAGTATTAACTAAATCCCACGTATAATTAATATCTTCTGACAATAAATTGATAGCGTAAAATAATGGTGACTAAACACGCTATTTATTTTATTT
>DYQJ01000251.1 GCA_020719345.1 Draconibacterium orientale
AATATCTGAAAACCACATCATAAATAGGGTTTGGAATTACAATATAATCGGTTTCTGTTGTATTTTCGCTAATATTTTTCATTTTCGTAATCAATTAAATTTTTTAGATGTTGCAAATTTACGAAATTTTTTTTATTTATTTCTAATTTTTTGCCACGAAAATCACGAAAATTCACGAAAGTTGAAAGTTTACGAAAAAATGCTGTTAATATTTGTATTTTCAAAAATCTTTTGCTGTTGCGAATTTGTAATTTCTTGTTTTTCAAGATTTGTATAGAAATTGGCATCTAACTTTGCGGGATTGTCAAGTCAGGTAAAATTTGCGATGCTGTCGTTGTTTTGCGAAAGGGTGGCGAGGGAATGGTCAGATAAATTATACTATAAACGGCAACTTTGCCAAAGTTTAAAACTTTGCCAAAGTTTAAAACTTTGGCAAAGTTAAATGTTATAGTATCGTCTCTTTTGTTAAGAGACTTTTTTTATTCCTGCTATTTCTTCCAACATGTCTGTAGTCACAGATTTAGGACGTTCTATAGAATACCCTAATGCTCTGTCCCATACAATATTAGCGAGTACTCCGATTGAACGTCCCAGCCCGAAAAGAACGGTATAGAAATCATATTCACGCAGCCCGTAAAACCATTGAACTACCCCAGATTGTGCATCTACATTTGGCCATGGGTTTTTAACTTTTCCATGTTGCAATAATATTTCGGGTACTACTTTATAAAGTGTTTCTACATATTGAAAAAGTAGGTCTTCGGGTAGATATTTAAGACAAAAATCTCTTTGTACCATGTATCTTGGGTCTGTTTTTCTGAGGACAGCGTGTCCGTAACCGGGGATAACTTGTCCGGCATTCAAAGTCTCCCAGACAAATTTTTTCATGTCTTCTTCGGTAGGTTTTATTCCGTTCATTTTAATCATTACCTCGTGCAGCCATCGTAGAACTTCTTGATTAGCAAGTCCATGCAAAGGTCCTGCAAGTCCGTTTATCATAGAAGATAGCGAATAATAAGCATCGGAGAGCGCCGAGGCAACGAGATGTGTTGTGTGTGCGGAAACATTACCTGACTCGTGGTCTGCATGTATAATGAAGTACATACGTGCTACGTCATCATAAGGCGGGTCTATGCCTATCATTTCGGCGAAATTAGCTCCGAAGTCAAGAGCCGGATTTTCAGGGATGTGCGTATCGCTTTTGTACTTCATTCGGTATATGTAAGCTGCGATGACAGGTAGTTTTGCGAGCAGATTACACGCATCTTCATACATTGGCTCCCATGCTGTTTTCTTGTCAAATCCGAGTTTATATTTCTCGTAAAAAATAGACTCTTTTTGCATTGCTACTATCGCCATTGAAAACATCGCCATCGGATGCGAGTCTCTGGCTATATTTCGTAACAAATCAAATACGTACAGCGGTACTCGTCTTCGTTTTTTAAAATCAGCCACCACTTCTTCTGCTTCTTCTTGTGTCGGGACTTCGCCGGTTAATAAGAAATACCACAACGATTCTACATAGGGATAGTTTTTGCCTGCCGGCTTAGGTAAAATATCTAACACTTCCGGCAATGTTTTTCCGCGATAGCGAATACCCTCTTGTGGGTCGAGATATGAAATATCTGTCACTAACGATTTTATCCCTCTCGCTCCTCCGATGACCTGCTCTATGGTATATTCTCCTACCTTCACATTACCAAACTCTTTTAACAGTCGCTCCGTGCGTGGACGATGCTCCTGTATCTTCTGTTTCAACTTTTCTTTTAACTTAATCATAATTTTAAAATATTTGTTAGTTTTTTATTAAAAAAGTTTTTAAAGATATAAAATATTTATTAAAATTGCAATTTGATTTATTAATTTTTATGAAATGTTTGTACTAAAGAATAAAGGCACATTAAACGTTCCCGATTATATAGAAATACGAGACTCGGAATTAACGCTAATAAGATATTTTAAATATCAAAACATAGATGCCGAGTTACTAAAAATGGAACTTTCAGATATACAAGCCATCAGAAAAAAGATAACAGAAATAGAATATGGAATTTTAACGTCTATATAATTAAAGAAAAATGGAGAAATTGGTGGTAGATTTGCAGAAGATAAGTGTTTGCATACAAGAAAATATTATTCTTCGCGATATAAATTTGCAAGTTAAAGACAACGAGTTTGTTTTTATTACAGGCGCTGTAGGTACCGGTAAAACGAGCTTATTACGGACCTTGTATTCGGACCTTAAAATAACAAACGGCAATGCGACAGTCTTAGGGTATGATTTGAAAAATATAAAAAACAAAGATATTCCTTACTTACGAAGACAAATAGGTATTGTCTTTCAAGATTTTAAATTGTTACCGGATAGAAATGTTGCCGATAATCTCAAATTTGTATTAGCCGCGACAGATTGGAGTGACAAAAATAAAATAGATTCAAAAATTGACGAGATACTTACTCAACTTGATATAACACAATTAAAATATAAGATGCCTTATGAGATGTCCGGTGGTGAGCAGCAGTGTGTGACGATAGCGAGGGCTTTATTAAACAGTCCCTGTCTTGTACTGGCGGATGAACCTACTGCGAATCTTGATGAGACGAATGTGCAAAAAATACTTACTATTTTTACAACTGTGGCACAGCAAAATAGCGCGGTCATTTTTGCTACTCACAATTTAGAAATAGTGAACAAATTGAATTATAAAAGTTATAAAATAGAAAATAAACAAATTAACTAAGTAGCCGATGATGAAAGAATATTCTACAATATTATTTGAGCTAAAAGACGAGGTAGCAACTATATGGTTGAACCGTCCCGATTTTCAGAATGCGCTTACCGAGATAATGATAACGGAGTTGACAGATGCTTTTAAGCACATAAACAAGAACAGCGAAATACGAGTGGTTGTTTTGCGAGCTAAGGGAAAAGTCTTTTGCTCCGGCATGGATTCTAATTGGCTCAAAGATATATCTAAATTTTCTTACGAGCTAAATTATCAGTCCAGTTTGGCGCTCTCTGAGTGTCTGTACCAGATATATGTTTGTAGAAAACCTACTATTGCAGTTGTCCATGGCGAGGTCGTGGGAGTAGCAAATGGACTGTTGTCGGTCTGTGATTTTGCGTTTGCGTTCAATGATACTGTTTTCCGTATGAACGAGGTAAAATATGGGATTGTCGCCGCGGTTGTTGTTCCTTATGTAGTCAAACGAATAGGCGAATTTAATGCCAAAGACATCATGCTAACAGGTCGTGATTTCAAAACGGAGGAGGCATATACAATGCAATTAATAAATAAAGTATTATCGGCGAATGAAATAGAGAGTTTTTTATTTAGTTTTGTTAATAATCTCCGCGGTAATTCACCGCAGGCGATGACCTTTTGTAAAAATCTTATTTATGATATAGTTAATAATCTCTCGCATGATGAGTCGATGGAATACTCGGCTAAGACGATAGCCGATATTAATGCCTCAGACGAGGGACAAGAGGGCATGAACGCATTTTTGAAAGGACGCAAACCTTATTGGATAAAAAGATGAACAATTTATTTTTTAATGTAATATCTTGTATATAAGTTCTTTCAATAGCGAAGAAGCTTCGGCAGAGACGTTATCTACCCCTTTAGATTTCAAATCATATTCCCGAAGGATAGAGATAATTTCTATTGTCTTTGTTTTATTGTATTTTTTTGTTGCAGTGATATAGTCTTTCACAAAATAAGGATTGACTTTTATCTCTGCAGCGACTGTCTTTGGGTCGTTACTTGCGACACAATGTGCGGCTAAGACTTTTACAAAGAAGTAGAACAACGAGGTAATTGTCACAATAATATTATTTTCTTTTTGATTTTTGCCAAAATAGTCAATAATTCGGTTTGCCTTCAAGATGTCTTTATTTGTGAGGGCTATATTGAGTTCAAAATTATTATAGTCTTTGCTGATACCTATATTTTCTTCTATAATTTGCGGGGTGATTTTTTTATTTTCCTGAATAGAGATGATTAATTTATCTAATTCGTTGGCAATTTTTCCGAGTTCGGTACCGAGAAAGTCGGTCAGCATTTTAGTGGCGATTGGGTCTATTTCGCGTTTGCAGTCTTTGAGATAATTATATATCCAGTCGGGGACTTGGTTTTCGTACAGTTTTTTGGATTCAAAATATACACCGTTTTTTTCTATGTCTTTAATAAATTTTTTTCGCTTGTCCACTGTTTTATGTTTGTGCGAGAAGACTAATATTGTGGAGTCTAAAGGTTTTTGTGCATAATAACCTATGTCTTCTATTTTTTTCAAATTTTGTGCTTCTTTAACTATCACGACCTGATACTTGCACATCATTGGAAAGCGGCGCGCGATGTTGTCTACAGTTGCTATGTCCACATCTTTACCGTATAAGAGTGTGAGATTAAATGACTTTTCAGCTTCTGTTAATACGTTTTTAATTATATAATCTGTTATCAGGTCAATATAATATGGTTCTTCTCCTTCTAATAAGTATATAGGTTTATATCGTTTAGCCCGCAGGTCAGTCATTATTTGATTGAAAGTCATAGTTCAATGATTAATGTTTAATTCTTATGTAATTGTTTCGTAATTAAAACTTTGGCAAGTTGCCGTTTATAGTATATTAAAAAAAAATAATATTCTATCTATAGAATATTATTTTTCTTGTGCTTTAAAGTAGAACTTCTTTACAGTTCTTGCTCTGCTCTTCGCAACTTTTCCACATAAACTGCTTTCTTAATTTGTGTTCTGTAAACCACACAATCTTTTGTGAACGCTTGTCGTTCTCTAATCTCTTTAATTACACCTGTTTTTTCAAATTTCCTTTTAAATTTTCGCAAAGCTCTTTCTATGCTTTCGCCATCTTTTACCGGTACTATTATCATAATTCTATTTTTAATTTTTTAAGTTGCAAATATATGTAATTATATAAAAAAATAAAAAAAAAAGCAGTTTTTTTATAATAAAAAATAAAAAAATATCTCTGTATTATTTAATGTCTTGATTTATAATAATTTGAAAAAACATTAATTTCATAAAAAAAGTATTTTTTCAAGATGTGTAGCAAATATTAGATAACAAAGGGCATTTTTCATAAATACTTAAAAATAGTTGACACTTTTTTTTGCGAATATCTTTGCGAGAAATTGATAATCAAATATTTCGTGAAGAGTTTTAATTACTTGGTAGCGTAAAATAATGGTGACTAAACACGCTATTTATTTTATTTTCAAGTAC
>DYQJ01000032.1:0-10690 GCA_020719345.1 Draconibacterium orientale
AACTTTTTTTGATTGTAATTTATAGAATAACTTCCTGCAACCACAAAATCGGGTTTAAATTTTTCTAATAAATTTGTGTAATAAGTAGAGTTTCTTTCTCCAAAATCAGTGTTATTTACTTGTTCGGCTAATTCTTCGTTTTCAAAAGCAGTGTAATACCAGACAGTATTTTTTTTTCCGCAAAGCAAATTCAATTGTTGTGCAACATGTTTTCCGATGTCGTCGCTGTGTTCTGTTTTATTACCTTTTTCATCATAAAATGGTAATACTACGATATTTACATCACCATAGCTTTTAATTTTGGCATGAATTTCACTCGCCATTTTGCTTGCCGCAGTTTCTTTTACGTCTGTAGTTATACCTTGTGCGTTAATTAATTTCGCACTAATAATTAAAAATAAACTTACTAAACTTAATAATTTACGTG
Organism: Draconibacterium orientale; assembly: GCA_020719345.1. Lineage (GTDB taxonomy): Bacteria > Bacteroidota > Bacteroidia > Bacteroidales > DYQJ01 > DYQJ01. Next base: position 428 of record DYQJ01000032.1, read on the forward strand.
TCATGTTTCTTATTTTAAAATTTGTTAATAAATAAGGTATTGTTAAATAAATTGTTTCGTAATTAAAACTTTCCAAAGTTTTCAACTTTGGCAAGTTGCCATTTATAGTATATTTACGTTTTTACAAAAAAAAATAGTATCCTCCCGCAAAACGTTAAGGTTAAGTATTATTATCTGTTTCTTGCGAAACAATACTTTCCCTTAGTTTTGGAGAGGATACTATATTATCAAATTATCTTACTACTATAATTTTCCAGTAGGTGACCCCACTCTAATCATAGCACATCTGAAACCGAGGTCGTTAGCGGAGCGGTCTTCGTCGAGGAATCGGCGTGTTCCGGGTACCATCCAATATACTCTGTCTCTCCATCCTCCTCCTTTAAATACTCTAACTTTGTCGGTAATTAAAGATGAGCAGTCTTCGTGAGTAATAGCATCTTTACCTTCCCAGTTGTACATTTTTTGAGTACTTTTTTCATTACTACCGAGCCAGTTTTGATCATCTATACTTGATACTCCGTCTCCGTCTTTGTAGTTTATGTTATCCGAGGTGCGATAGTTATATCTGTCTAATTCAGCGGTGTGGTCTTTACCAGCTTTGTCCATTTCTCCCATTCGTCTGTATTCTAATCTACCTGTAGTGTCGTTTTTAGTAGTATAAGTTCCGTCTTCGTTCTTTTCAAGGGTTTCAAATACGTTACCTCTGAAAGGGTTGAATTCGTCGAGGTCAGTAGAAGACATAGGACGATACACGTCTAACACCCATTCGTTGACGTTACCAGCCATGCAATAGAGTCCGTAGTCGTTGACCCAGTAAGAAGTTACCGGTGCTGTAGGTGCGGCGTTGTCGTTAAGCGCTCCAGCTACTCCCATGTAGTCTCCTCGTCCTCTTACTACGTTAGCGCGAAATACCCCTCTACTTTCTTTGGAGTCGTTACGAACATAGTGTCCGTCCCAAGGGTAAAGTCGTTGAGTATAAATTCGTTCCGGCGAGTCTATAGAGTTTCCGATGAGTGCGAGTGCTGCATATTCCCATTCGGCTTCAGTCGGGAGTCTGTATTTAGGTAACAATATACCGTCTTCCATTCTTACTTGTCTGTCTTCTCCGGTTGCTAAGTTTTTCAAATATTTAACGGCGTTACCGGTGTATTGTCCGGCTAAGTAAGCTTCGGTGTTAAAATTTTCGGCACCTTGTTGTGCAGGGTCATATTCTAATACATTATAGTCAATCAAAAATTTCTCGTTGACTCGGTCAGTTCTCCAAATACAGTATTCACTTGCTTGTGTCCAGCTTATTCCTACTACGGGATAGTCGTGATATGCAGGGTGTCTGAAGTAATATTCTACATACGGCTCGTTAAAACCGAGTCGGCTTCTCCACACGAGAGTATCCGGTACTGCGCGGGCATAAATTTCGGGATAGTCCACAAAAACTTTAGATATCCAATGCAAATATTCGCGATAGTCAATATTTCGGACTTCCGTTTGATCCATATAAAAAGAAGAAACGGTTACACGTCTTCTTATGCTGTTCCAGTCATACATTACATCTTGCTCCACATTTCCCATAGTAAAAGTACCTCCTTCTACAAGCACCAGTCCGGGTCCGGTTTGTTGTTCCACGTATTCTACCACTTCGAATGCTCCCCAATCTTCCGAGTTGTATCCCCATCCGGTAGTAGAAGATTCACCTTGTCTACCTACTACACTTGGTCCACACGAGTTTAAGCCAGTTAAAAACGATGCGGCAAGGATTACTAATAAAAAAACACGATTTAATTTCATTGTTGTATCTATTTTTTTGTTATTAATTATTTTTATTGAAAATATTGTGCAAATATATAAATTATTTTAAACAAATAACTAAAAAGTAGGGCAACTTATTGCATTTTTGCCTTTATTTTTTTCTTCGCAATTTAGTCTTATACTTATTGACACTTCATGTGAACCTAAAGAATATCTATAAAATCTATCTATAGAGAAATCGTAGCTGTATCCTAACTTGAAAGTAGAGAGCTGCATGCCGATGATAAATATCATTCCCTCAAAATTCTTAGTCGGATAGAAGCTCTGACGCGACCACAGTCCAAAAGTCATTATATTTTTGTAGAGATAGAGTCCTAAGTTAAGTTCTTGAAATCGGGATTGTTGCACCAGAATAATATTCGGCGAGATAGAGAAGTCTGTTCGGTGTTTATCTTTTACATCAAACTTAAATTTTCCGCCCCAATGCAATGTGAAGCGCTTAGGTAAGACGTAAGTGTTGTCCGAGAAGTGTACTTTTTTCAGATGATGAACCGCAAATCCCCAGTAAAAATATTTATTGTAAAGTACGGCGCCGGTAGCAAATTCTAAGATATTATGTTTTTTTACCATCTTTGGTTCTGAGGAGGTTTCTTCTATGCCATTGGCTAAGCTTATCTGGTCTCCGAAGATGGCATTTTTAGTATTCACGCTGTTAGAATGAAAGCCCGTCTGCATTGCGAGACTGGCATACGTGTTGCGAAAAGCTGTAAAATGAAAGGAATAAATTATCTCGGCATTATACAAATTAAAGACTCCTCCTCCTTGCGAAAATTTAAAAAGATTTCCACCTATCCCACTTTGTGCATTATTTATATAATTATGAAAAGTCATGCCGGCAGTGTTATTTGCATACGGAACACCAACATATTGGTTCCGATAGTTCAAACTCAACACCGCACAGCGATTGATACCCGCAAAAGCAGGATTTAACTGCGTCAAAGAAGCAAAACGCTGCGAAAAATGAATATCCTGAGAGAATATTTTTGTCACACTCAAAAATATTATGCAAAAAATTAAAGATACTTGTTTATTCATAATAAAAATTGTATTTTTGTAAAAAAGTTTAACCATGAAAAAGGTAATATTATTAGTCATTTTTGTTCTTAGTTGCATACTCGCACTTCCGCAAATAAGTGAGAATCTCAGCCGCAAAATCGTCTGGCTACCAAAAAAGAGTATCATACAAAGTAAAGATACTGTATTTATAGCCGATGCAAGTTATATACTTGATTTTGAAAATGCCGTATATCCGGACATACAAACGTTAATCCCCGTTTTCGCAGAGCAAATTTATATTAATAAAATCAAATTTCAAAATTATGATGTCAAAGTAGAACTAAAAAATACAAATTTTATTTTAATGACCGCTAACGAAGTAGAAGGCGTCGCTAAATTGGGAGAAATCGCAGAAAAAATTGTCCTAAATTATAAAGTTCATACAGCACGAGACCAACGATATGTCGTTATTTCGTTCATCCCTATTATTAAAGATGTCGCTACGGGAGGTTATAAAAAACTCACTGACTTTGATATACTGATAACCGCGAAAAATCAACCTGTCTATTCGGAAAAATCAGAAATAACTTTTGCACAGAACTCGGTGCTCAGCGCAGGAAAATGGCTGAAAATAAAACTCTCGCAAGACGGAGTCTATAAAATATCGCACGCGCAGCTTAAAGAATTAGGTTTTAATAATCCTGCCGATGTCCGAGTTTTTGGTAACGATGCCGGTATGTTATCTTTCAAAAACCGCGAATATACTACTGACGACTTGATTGAAAATAATATTTTTAAATCCTCCGACTATATTCTGTTTTACGCAAAAGGAACAACAAGATGGGAATATGTAAACAGCTCAAAAATGTTCATGCCAATTGTTCATCTATTTTCCGATTACGTCTATTATTTCTTAACTGATAGAAATACGGGCTACGATAATAATATTCAAACTTTAAATCAATCCGCGCAAGCAATAAATAATTATGTTACTAATTATAACGCTTTTAGATATTACGAGGACAACAAATACAATTTAATTAACTCTGGTAGAATATGGCTCGGCGAATCGTTCAAAACAAATAATAATCAAACTTTTAGCTTCTCTTTTCCTAATCTGGTTTCCGCATCAGATATGAAGCTGCGAATTTCTACTTATGCCCGTTCTTCTACTACTTCTAATTTTAGCTACATCGCTACAAATCTATCTAAAACGGCGTCTATAGAAAAAGCTTCTTCTGATTATTCGGGAGTTTATGCGGTCAATTCTAATAACTTATATACCTATCCGGCGCCTTCAAGCTCCGACATCTCACTTACGTTGAACTTTCAAGGAATCCCCTCTGCCGATGCTTGGTTAGATTATATTGTTTATAATGCTGTTTGTAATTTGACTTATAACGGAAGTCCTTTGCATTTTAGAAATATTAACTCGGTAGGTAACGATAAGGTGACACAATTTACCATTAGCAATGTCAATTCTAATGTTATCATCTGGGACATCACTGACAGCCGAAAACCGCAAAAAGTAAATTATACTTTGTCTGGTAACAATGCTTCTTTTGTGCTTGAAACCAATGAATTAAGAGAGTTTATAGCATTTGAACCGCAACATGCCACCACTCCTATTTTGGCAGGTAGCGACTTAGGACAAGTAGCCAATCAAAATTTGCATGCCACAGGCGGCGAAATAGATATGATAATTTTATCTCACAAAAACTTCATCGGTTATGCCGAAGAAATAGCGCAAATACATCGCACTCACGACGGTATGAACGTAGTAGTAGTTACCAACGAACAAATTTATAATGAATTTTCGTGTGGAGCACCTGATGTATCCGCTATAAAATTCTTTGCTAAGATGATTTACGACCGCGGAACAACCAAGAAATTAAAATATTTACTACTCTTCGGCGATGGCTCTTACAATAACAAAGAATATTCGGAATACAACAATAACTATATTTTAACCTATCAATCCGAAAATTCTTTTAATGAAAATCATACTATTTCATACGTCACCGATGATTTTTTTGGGTATCTTGACGACGACGAATACGAATGTGAAGGATTAATTGACATCGGAATAGGGCGAATGCCCGTAAAAACAGCCGCAGAAGCCGAAGTTATGATAACTAAAATCCAAGCTTATCTCAACAAAGAATATATGGGAGAATGGAAAAATACAATCTGCTTCATCGCCGATGACGAAGACTCTAATATTCACATGAACGATGCCGAGCGGCTCAGTAACAAAGTGGACACACTCGCACCCGAATTGAATATCAAAAAAATATATATTGATGCTTACGAGCAAGTATCCTCCGCATTAGGACACACATATCCGGACGCTGCCAATGCGGTTAATAATCAGTTTGAAAAAGGAGCTTTCATTATCAATTACGCCGGACATGGAAGCATACGACAGCTGATGCATGAATCCGTAATTACAATAAATGACATCAACGGCTGGACAAATTTAAAACACATGCCACTTGTCATAACAGCTACTTGCGAGTTCAGCAGATACGACATGTACCAGCCAAAAGGTCTGGAAAGCAACTCTGCCGGAGAGATGGTACTCTTAAACCCCAAAGGAGGCGCTTTTGCTATGCTCACCACAACGCGATTAGTCTATTCCGGTGGAAATTATACTTTAACTAACAACTTCTTTGACTTTGCCTTCAAAGAAACACGAGCCGCTAAATACTCACTCGGCGAAATGATGATGCTAACAAAAAATAAAACTTACGGAACTAATAAATTTAATTTCACGCTATTAGGAGACCCGGCGCTAAAACTTAGCTATCCTGAGCATAAAATAGTTGCCACAAAAATAAACAATAAAGACATATCAAGCGAAACCGACACCGTAAAATCTCTCTCAAAAGTAACTATAGAAGGAGAAATAAGAGATGTAAACGACAACTTATTAACCGACTTTAACGGAACGGTCTATCCTACGATATTAGATAAACAACAAAATCTGCTCACTCAAAATAACGACAACACAGAGGCAGGAGCATTCAAATATGTCTATCAAAATAACATACTCTACAAAGGTAAAGCAACGGTTACAAACGGAAAATTTAGCTTTGACTTCATCGCACCAAAAGACATTTTATATAACTTCGGATACGGAAAAATCAGCTTCTACGCCGACAACAAAAACACTGACGCAAACGGATGCTCTGATAAAATATTCATCGGCGGAACTTCTGAAAAAATAAATACCGACAACCAAGGTCCTGAAATAAAACTTTTTATCAATGACCAAAACTTTGTCAACGGAAGTATTACCAACGAGAACCCAAAAATTTACAGCTTACTCTCCGACTCAAGCGGAATTAATACCGTAGGAAACGGTATCGGACATGATATAACCGTTACATTAGACAAAAACAATAACAAATTCTTTATATTAAATGATTTTTATACCGCTGATATTGACAGCTATCAAAGCGGAAAAGTAGAATATAATTTGTACCGATTAGAACCCGGACAACACAGCTTAAAACTTAAAGCGTGGGACATTCATAACAACTCTTCGGAACAAGAAATTGATTTCGTGGTGATGGAAGAAAAAGATTTTGTAATTACGCGGCTCTATAATTATCCTAATCCGTTCACCTCAAAAACTGCTTTTTATTTTGAACACAATCAACATGGAACTCTCAATGTGCTAATACAAATTTTTACCGTCTCCGGAAAATTAGTCAAAACTATTCAATATGATATGTTTGCAAACGGCTCTAAATCGGAAGGAATAGAATGGAATGGACTTGACGACTACGGCGCAAAAATAGGTAAAGGAGTTTATATTTATAAAATAAAAGCTCGTAACGAAGAAGGAAAAACAGTTGAAAAATTTGAAAAACTTTTAATTCTAAAATAAATTAACTATAAATTTTAATAATATGTTTGCAAAATTGATTATTAACTTCCTTGTTATACTCATCGGCTCGCATCTGATGCCACGAGTTAGTGTAGACAGTATATGGACTGCTGCCATAACGGCGGTTGTCATCTCGTTGTTAAACAGCTTAGTAAAACCTATCTTCCAGTTCTTTGCTTTTCCGATAACGATACTCACCTTAGGATTATTCTTATTAGTTATCAATGCGATAATGATATTGATAGCAGATTACTTAGTTCAAGGATTTCATGTAGATGGTTTTATGCCTGCACTTATTTTTAGTATTATTCTTAGCTTTGTTACATGGCTGTTTGATAGAGATACAAAAAAGAAAAAAGACTAATAAAATTAATCATGCGGAATTATATATTTAAGATAATTATCTGTTTCTGGCTCGGTATCTTATTTGCAAAAGATGTTAATTCGCAAAAAATAAGCGAGATGCTTAAAGATGCCGACTATTTATATAAAAATAAATATTATCAAAATGCTATGGACATGTACTCTAATATTTTGATAATAGAACCTAACTCCGAAGACGCATATCTCGGCAGAGCAAACACAGGACTTAGCATGGGAAAAACAGATAATATCTTAAATGACTTACACAAAGCATTAAAAATTAACGACAAAAATCACAGAACATATTTTTATCTCGCTAAATACAATTATTTTATTGACAATAAAAACGAGGCAATAAAATATTACAAAAAAGCGATACAACTAAAATCGGACACCGCCATATATTATCTCGGAGCAGCAGAATGTTATAAAGCCGAAAATAAAATTGACTCTGCTTATTTCTTCTACGAAGAAGCTTTGAAAGTGCAATTTGATTATGTAGATGCTTTTTATTATAAAGCAAATTTTGAATACGAATTAGGTTTTTACGAGCAAGCTCTTGAAAATGCTACAAGCGGATTGAAAATAAATCCGTATCATTTAGAGCTGCTTATATTGAAGGCATATCTCGGCATGGCATTAGAAAAATTTGACCTCGCACTGGAGACTTGTAATTTAATACTCTATCAATTTCCGCTTAACACTGCCGCTTTACAAATACGTTCACAAGCTTATTTTGTTAAAAACGAATTAGATAAAGCCATTAGTGACGCAAAATATTGCTACTTTCAAGACAATAAAAACATACAAAATATTATCATCCTCGCTTGGGCTTATTATTATATCAAAGACTATCAAAACAGCATCAAATATGCTACCATCGGACAAGAAATTATACCCGAACATCCCGACTTCTTTTCTATCATCGGACTATCTTATTTATTCTTAGAAGATTACACAAACGCATACAAGACTTTTGACCTCGCTACAAAAAATATCAAAACAGAAATTGTTTTTTACGAATATAAAACACAAACAAAAATCATTCTCAACACACAAGAAGACATATTTAAAGCGGATATCTTTAACGAAGACAAAACGTTTAAATATCTCTCACAAGATAACATGAAGGAAATGAACAAGTTATGTAAAAACAAAGATAGCAAATATTACTATTCTACACTTTTAACTAAATTTGAAACCGACAACAATGAACTTAGCGCCGACGAATATTTTATGTTATACTACGGAAGTTCTCTCCAAAAAAATTACAATCCGTATCAAATTACCGAACTCAAAATGGCATTATTCTCTTATTACACATTAAAACAAACTGCCGAAATTATTAGAATAGCAACAGACCTAATTAATCAGAATATCATTTTTATTGACCTCTACTTGTATCTGGCTAATGCTTATCTGGACATCAAAGATTATAAACTATATGAAAAATATATTTCTATTTATTACGGCTTAATAATTGCCATTTCATACTCCGGAACAGGAAATACGGCTACCTCACCACTCATAGTAACATCGGTAGCTGACCAATACTCTTGGCTCGCTTACAAAGGATACAAAACTATTAAACCTAAGATATTAAAAAATAAAAAACATACTTATGACGTTTTCTTAACCGAAGATTTTAATAAACAACAACAACAAATATTCTTTAATATTGACAAATTCTATTCACATAAAAATAAAAAATAATATGAACTCACTTAAAGGGATAACAACAACGATAATACTCGCATTCACAATGTTAGCATGTTCAAAAAAAGATTTGAACTTCCAAGGCGAGAACTCTGAAACAGTAACAATACAATGGCAACAAACTTTTGGACATAACGACTTTGACGAAATAAATCAAATTATACAAACTTCTGACGGCGGATATATTGCCGTAGGAGCAAAAATGTTGAATGCTAACTGGAACTACTGGGTCCTCAAATTCAACCAACAAGACAGCTTACAATGGGACATGACATACGGAGGAACATACACAGACATAGCAAAAGCTGTAGTAGAAACCGAAAACGGCGAATTTCTAATCATCGGATACACTAACTCTTACGAAGGAGACATAACAACCACAAAAGGAAATTATGATATTTGGCTAATTAAAATTGATAGCACCGGCAAAATATTATGGAACAAGAACTACGGCGGATTATACAATGATATAATTAGTTACAAATCTTTAATCAAAACGCAAGACAACAATTTCTTATTCATGGGGACGACAAACTCAAAAGACACTGACGTCAGCACAGCACTCGGAGACAGAGATATATGGGTAGTAAAAATTAACCCGCAAGGAGAAATAATCTGGGAAAAAAGTCTCGGCGGAGACTCCGAAGACAATGCTGAAACAATAGTGGCAGACCCCATCTCAGGATTTTACCTATGCGCTGTTACTGCCTCAAACAACGGAAATATTGATTATAACTACGGTTATGCAGACGTCTGGGTAGCAAAAATTAGCAACGAAGGAGAAATTATCTGGCAAAAAACCGTAGGCGGAAAACGAGCAGAAAACTTTGCTACTTTAATTCACTGCAAAGATAATGGAATACTTATAATGGCGTCTTCCAATTCGCGTGATGGAGATGTAACAAATAACTTCGGCGAACATGACATCTTTTTTGTCAAACTTAATAACGAAGGGACAGTAGAATGGCGAAAAACTTTCGGCGGAACACTTGACGAAAGCATCGGAGACGTTATACAAACAGCAGACGGCGGTTATCTCGCTACATTAAAAACAGCATCAGACGACTACTACATCGGTACAAATAACGGAAAAGACGACATCTGCTTCGTAAAACTCAGCGAAGCCGGTGAAATACAATGGACAAAAATAATCGGCGGAACAAGAGACGACTTCGCAAGAAGCTTCTTCCAAAAAACAGACAACTCTATAATTACAGCCGGAACAACTAACTCAACAGACTTAGATATACAAAAACACATCGGCGGATTTGACTTCTGGCTATTTAATCTCAAACCTTAATTTTGATTTTTATAATAAACGTTTTGATTTAACGATACTCCTCAACTCCGAAAGGAGTTGCATATAAATAACCTCCGATGCAATCGGTGGAGAAACAAAAAATACTACTCAACTCCGAAGGAGTTGCACATAAATAACCTCCGATGCAATCGGTGGAGAAACAAAAAATACTACTCAACTCCGAAGG
>DYQJ01000032.1:10790-20805 GCA_020719345.1 Draconibacterium orientale
CAAAAAATACTACTCAACTCCGAAGGAGTTGCATTTTAATAACCTCCGATGCAATATTTTATTTATGTGCAACTCCTTCGGAGTTGAAAAATGGTGCTTTTTATTAGTCCACCGATTTTATCGGAGGTTATTTATGTGCAACTCCTTCGGAGTTGAAAAATGGTGTTTTTATTAGTCCACCGATTTTATCGGAGGTTATTTATGTGCAACTCCTTCGGAGTTGATAAAATAACTCGCAAATTCATTTTTTATAATAAAAAACAAAAAAAAACATTTTTTTTGTTTTTTATTTTATACTTTTATCAAAATTTTTATATAATAGATAAATTAATAACTAAATAATTATTGCTATGAAAAAGAAAAGAATTAAATTTTTATTGATGACCATAACATTATTAATTTTCATGGTCACTCTCAAATCTTGTGAAGCATTCAACATGGAAGATGAATTTTTTGAAACGAACGACCTCTCTGAAGAAATGTGGATAAACGGAAGCTTTGCAGCTCCTATAATAAGTACTAAAATTGAACTTAGCCGATTCATCCCCGTATCAGAAGACTCTACTTTTTATGTAAAAATAGACTATGACGGACTAATACATTTAAAATCAGACATATTAGACATCATGGCACTAACTCCTAACAACGCTATTGGACAAAACGCCACTACTATACAGGCAGGTACACAAATTCCGGATTATACTCATGTGCATAAAACCAAAGATTTTGAGGTAAAAGTATATAACAAGTCATTTTCCGGACATTTATTTTTTGCAGACCCTAAAATAACTATAACTGCTAAAAACGAATTGCCAATAGACATCGATTATAAAATAGATTCGGTAGTATTTCTACAAATAGGAGGAGAAATCGTTTCCTCAGTGAATGAAACAGGGATATCAGGAACCATAAAAAAATCAGTGGAGACGTCTATACCGATAACAAAAGATAATTTATCTGTTCTACCAGAGATATTCTCGCCTATTCCTAAACTTTTACATTTTAATATTGAATTAAGTACAGCTGGACAAACAACTACTGCTCAAATCAATGCAACAGACAGCATAAGTTTTGATGCCCACATTGACCTGCCATTGGAGGCAAGATTAGTTGACCTTGTAATAGGTGATTATATACCATTTCTATATTTTGCTAATAAACAAGCAGAAGAAGAAGAAATAAACGGAACTCCGGGTACAAACTTAATTGAATCTATGGAAGTAAGAATAATTACTGATAATGGATTTCCTTTTAGTTTGAATTCAGAAATTGTTTTTTGTGACTCTACAAATAAACAGATAGATTCAGTTTCTTTTTTTAATTTGAAAGCGCCTAAAATAAATGACGATGGAACACCTAATGGGTCTGCAAAGTCTACTTCATCGCTGGTATTAGACCGTGAAACAATTGATAAATTAAAAGCAGGAAAAGTAACTAAAATTTTTTACAAAATAACAATGAATACCCCGGAAGCAGCCGGAGGAAAACATATTAAGATATATGAAGACTATATGCTCGGACTAAAAATAGGTTTTAAAGTTAACTACTCTGGACTTTTAATAGATACTATTTCAAACAAAAATTAAAACTTCTAAAATATTATGACGATGAAAAAAATATTATTATCAATGTTAATGTTTGTTTTTTTGATAAACAACTTTTTCGCACAAGACCTTATTACATATAACATGCGCAATTTACAGCAATCGCTTAACAACAATCCGGCACGACAAAACGGTTGTAACGTATTTATTGGACTTCCAATATTGTCTCATTTTTATATGAACAGCTCAATGCCGTTTACTTATAACGACCTATTAGTTAAACAAGACAATGGAAAATATGGAAACATAGACGACTTTGTGGACAACTTAAAAGATGTAAATTATTTCTATTTTGAAAATCAAATGACTCTCGCCGCGTTTGGATTTAGAGTAAAGAAATTTTATTTCAATGCCGGAGCTAATTTGAAAACTTATACAAATGCCAGCTTCCCTGGATCTATCTTTGATATTAAAGATGGAAATTATAGAGAAGACGGAACACCTATATCATATTCTAACTTCGGAATGGATTTTACTATGTATTCGGAGAGATATCTTAATGTTTCGTATCAAATAATGCCAGAGCTAACCATAGGGGCTACTTTAAAAAAAATAAATGGCATAATGAACTATAACACAGATAAATTCATTGTCAATTGGACTACAAACCCTGAAGACTTTGCATATAAATTTGAAACAGATTTTGAATTTAGAACTTCTACTCCTATAAAAATCACTGAAAAATTAGACAGCAACGGAATAGTTAACGGAATAGATGTGGATCAAACTTTCATGGACGACTTGGCAAAAGAAAAATTTGGCTATGGCATGTTTTCTGACATATTATTCTTGAAAAATAACGGTTTAGGGGTAGATTTGGGCGCAATTTATAAATATGACAACCGATTTACATTCTCGGCAAGCATAATAGATTTAGGATATATTAAGTGGAAAACGAACACTAAAACGATAACTGCTTCATCTAAATTTGATTTTGACGGAGTAGATATAGGAAAATATTTTAACTCTTATGATGACATCACCACAATAGGAACAGACACTACTAAGAGAGATACACTTATGCAAGATATAAAAGGTACATTAATAAGCGCAGGTGAATTGGGATTTTCGGATGCCGCATATTCTACGTCCTTAACAACAAAAATATATCTCTCAGCTAATTACTCTCCATACCAATGGCTCGACTTAGGTGTTTTGTATCGCGCGCACTTCTGGGACAAAAAAGCACACTCGGCAATAAGCTTGTCCGCAACTACGAATTTCGGTAAAGGAGTATCTTTTGCAACTTCGTACTCTATTTACAATGGACTTGCTAATAACATTGGACTCGGAATAGCTTTAAAATTAGGAATATTTCAATTTTATTATGTCATGGACAATATAGCAGTGCCGTATTATGCAGCAAACAAATCGTTACAAATTGCTACTAAAAAAGAGACCCGCGCCAATTATGCTACCGCATGGGTAAAAAACAGTAAAGAATTGAATCTCCACTTCGGATTAAATATCCTTATAGGTTGCAAGAACAATCCCGACTATGGTCTGTTAGAGTAATAAATTCACTGATTAAAGAATATTACAGATTTGACAACTTTTTAAAAGTTGTCAAATCTGCACAAATATAAACCAACTTAGTAAATTATAAATTATAAATTAAGAATTATAATTTGGCTTTTACTTGAATATCAAGTATTTGTAAATTATAAATTCCGAAGTTATTTTTAAATTTTACTTATATGAAAAAAATTTTATTCTCAATATTTGTTCTGTTTCTTGTTGTCTCTATTGATGCCCAGACAGTAGAATATAAGCTTCAAGAAAATATCCATTATTATAGTGAAACAATAAATAATTCGGATAGTTATATAAAAGAACGCTGTGTTTTAGATATTTATTACCCTAAGGAAGTTCGCGGTTATGCTACTGTTGTGTGGTTTCATGGTGGCGGATTGGCAAGTGGACAAAAAGAAATTCCCGAAGCATTGAAAGAAAAAGGTCTTTGTATAGTCGGGGTTAATTACCGCTTGTATCCTAAAATTATTGCACCCAAATATATAGAAGATGCAGCCGCGGCAGTTGGTTGGGTCTTCAATAATATATCTAACTATGGTGGCGATACGTCATTAATTTTTATTTCCGGTTATTCTGCCGGCGGATATCTTACTAATATGCTCGGCTTAGATAAAATCTGGTTACAAAAATATCAAATAGATGCTAATAATCTTGCGGGAATAATATCTTTTAGTGGACATGCCATCACACATTTCGCCATACGAGAAGAACGCGGAATATCTGGGACTCAACCGGTAATTGACAGCTTAGCGCCATTGTTTCATGTTCGTCCGGATGCGGCACCGCTAATATTAATCACCGGTGATAGAGAGCTGTAACTATTGGGAAGATACGAAGAGAATGCCTATCTCATGCGCATGATGAAACTCGCCGGACATAAAGCAACAAAGCTGTATGAATTAGAAGGATACGACCATAACATGAGTTACCCGGCTTTCCCTATCTTATTAAAAGAAGTGCAACGAATAGTGGAAGAAAAGAAAAAATGAAAAGAACTATTGTATTCTGATAAGAATAATTTAATTTTGCAGTAAATAATAAATAAAAAGACAAAAATTATGTTGAGTGTTAGAGCAATATACGATGGAAATAATATCCACTTTTTTGACCAGTTTATCGTAGAGAGGAATAAGCCACTATTTGTTATAATTACTTTCGTAGATAAAATAGACGTAGATATTTCGAAGTATTTAATTAGATATTCAGTTAAAACTGATGAAATAGATATTTCAAATAATGAAATTCAACAATTATTAGCGAATGGAAAATCTTTTGATTTTTTAAATGTAGCCGAAGAAGATATTTATTCAGACGAAGACCTTAAAATTAAATATTAAAAATGGAAAAAAAAACAATAGTATTAACTAAATTTCCTTTTACTGATTTAAGTTCTTCAAAAAGAAGACCTGCGGTAATTATTTCACAAGTAAAAGACGAAGAACCTGATGTAATTGTTTCATTTATTTCATCTGTAATTCCTGAAAATCCGAAGGAAACGGATTATATATTAGAAACAACCCACAAAGACTTTAATCAAACCGGATTAAAAAAAATATCTGTTTTTAAAATGGATAAACTTGCAACCTTAGAAAAATCAATATTCACAGGAGAGCTGGGAACCGTTTCTGATGATATTTATAAAGAACTTGAAACACGATTGAAAAAAGCTTTGGATTTGTAAATTTATGCTAAAAAACTACCCGGCTTTCCCTATCTTATTAAAAGAAGTGCAACGAATAGTGGAAGAAAAGAAAAAATGAAATGGAATGAAAAAGTTGCATTGCTCTCTTTCATTCCTTTCATATCTTTGTGGTAATTTTTGGAAGTGTTATTTTTTCATGTCTATCAACACGTTAATGGCTTCTTCTAATGTTATGTCTTTTTTTAGTTCTTTTTGCCAATTAGTGTAGCTTTTGCTTAGTGCGCTGTCGGTCTTCATTATTTCTACATCTGCTTTTAAAATTTCAAAGCTAAGACTGTTTTCTGTTTTACCTATATCATTGAATTTCTTAACTTCCTCATTTTTAATCTTCTTGATAGTCTTATATTTCTCTAAGTTCAAAGTTACAAGTGTGCTGTCATAGTCTTTCTTCAATCTTTTGGCATTTTCTTCTATTTGTTTGAAGTTCTCGTTGCTGCTGATTCGCTTGTTGCTCTTTTCTATGATTTTATTCTCGTTATATTTGTTTATCCACATCTCAGATTTTGTGTTCGCTATTTGGTCCCATTCTAATACATTATCTAATTCTTTTTCGCCGGTTTCTATATATTTGTAAGTGTCCGGAACTATTATATCCGGAATTACTCCTTTCAATTGAGTAGCTCCTCCATTTATGCGGTAAAATTTGTTTGTGGTAAGTTTGAGGACTCCCAGAGGTTTTATCTCGTCATGTCCGGGAACAAAATTATCAAAGTCCACAAAACGTTGTACCGTTCCTTTTCCAAAAGTACTGGTACTTCCGATAACTATTCCGCGGTCGTAGTCTTGAATTGCGGCGGCGAGTATTTCAGAGGCGGAGGCACTAAACGTATTTACCAACACTACTAAGTTGCCGTCATAATAAATATTCTTGTCGGTATCTTTATATACGGTGGCACTTCCATAACGGCTTTTTACTTGCACTATTGCTCCGTCTTTGATAAACAATCCTGCCATGTCCACTACGTCTTGAAGTGAACCGCCGCCATTGTCTCGGACATCAAATATTACGCCGTCCACGTTTTCGTCTTTTATCTTTATGAGTTCTTTTTTTATGTCTTCGGAACAGTGACGTCCATCTTTATTTTCAAAATCAACATAAAATACGGGCAAATAAATATACGCTATTTTAACTTTTTTATCTTTATCAGTGACGATAATAGATTTAGCATAGGTCTCTTCCATCATTACGATATCTCTAATTATAGAAATAGTTTTGATAGTTCCATCAATTTTTTTTATCGTCAGCCGCACTTCTGAGCCTTTGGCTCCGCGGATGAGTCGTACCGCTTCGTCCAGTCGCATATCTACAATACTTACCGGTTCGCCGTCTGCTTGTGCAACTTTCAAAATGATGTCGTTTACTTCAAGCTCTCCTTGTTTCCAACATGGACTTCCAATTACTATATTTATAACCTTCACATAACCGTCTTGTTGTTGCAAAGTAGCGCCAATTCCTTCCAATTTACCGGAGATAGATATATCAAAATCATCTTTTTCTTTAGGGGCATAATATTCCGAGTGCGGGTCATAGGTGTACGCTATAGAAGATAGGTACTCCGAAAATCTGTCTTCGCGATTTATATCAGTCATGCGTTTCTTCCAGTCTTTATATGTTTTCATAACTGACTCCCGCGATTCTCTTTCTATTGTCGCAAAGTCTTTTATTTTAACGGTAGTATCTTTTTTTTCTAATGCGTCTTCTTGTATTTTTAGCTGCATGTAAATCTTATCTAATACCGAGTATTTGATTATTTTTCGCCATTCGGCTTTTAGTTCGTCTTCGTCTTTAGCGTAATTTTTTTTGTCGGAATCCATTTCTATGGTTTCGTCTATGTTAAAATCTATAGGTTCGCTTAGATATTCAGGATATATGCTTGTCACTAAATCTATTCTTTGTTTTATCTTTTGCGAGACTACATTGAAAAACTCTAATGATTCACTATTTATCTGGTCATCTATCAAATATTTGTATTTTTCCAAATCTGTAATATCTTGTTGCGTGAAAAAACGTTTGTTGTAGTCTAACTGTTTGATATAAAAATCAAAGACCTTCGCGGAAAAGTCGTCATTAACATCTACTTGTTTAAAATGTGCCGTTTGCAGAGTTTGATTTAATATCTTTATCAAGATTTTATCTTTATCATCATCTAATAAGTTAAAGGACATTAATATTCCTAAGAACATTATTATCAATAAATTCCTTATATTTTTATGTGCCATGTTATTATATTTTATAAATTAATAAATTACTTTTAATTACAAGTTAAGATATTTTATACCTTGTTCAAAAACGATGTCCTTAGGTATATTTTTTTCATTTATCACGTCAAGAATATTTTGCAGCTCTGTGGAAATGGTAGAATTTTGCTGAATAAAGTTTTTTGCACCTTGATAGTCTCCATTGCCTTGCATAATAATTATTTCGGAGGTCAGAGTCTCTATCGTTGTTTTGATAATATCAAAATCTATTATTATTTTGTTAGACTTAGTTATTTTAACGGCTTTATTATTAATAAGATAGTTTAAGAAAATCAAATTTGACTTTGCATAATCACTTGAGCCGCCGAGCCGAATAATTCTCACTATATTAGCAATTAGCGTTTGATAATTGTCTTTAATATCGTTATGTATTTCTCCTACTTCGTTCATCTTTTCTACTAAGAAGAGAGTTAAAACTGTTCCTTTTAAAATATCTATTACAGTATAAGTATCTTTTAGTGCATCTCTTACTTTTCCTTTGTCGTTGATAGTCTGATTGATACCTAAGCTTTTAGCCATCTCAAATAATATAACATTTGTAAAAAAAGTCTCCGAGTTAATGTTGTGATTATCTTCGGATTCATAAATAATTTTGGAAATAGGGAGGAGGATAGCATCAAATTTTGCTTCTATGATATTTTTAAATTGCAAATTTCGTTTCCCTACAACTTTTTGATTTTTATGATTTAGTGGCAAGTTCATCGCAATAGTTACTCCTCCGGCTCTTGCCGAACCTGCTACATAAATGGCATCGTAAACGAAAATATCTATATTTTTCAATGGCTCTTCGCTGCGGTATTCTTCCGAAACGGGAAGGGCTTTTTGTAAGAAAGGCAACCAAGTAGTATATTTTGCCATCTTTTTTGTCCACTCTTCATTTTTTAACAAGACGTAAGAAAGATAATCTGCCTTACAGTTGTAAAATTTGTCTTCATAAATATCAAGAGGTCCTAAAATAATCTCTATAAAATTATCCTTCAGTCCGAGCCATGTAGAATCCGACAGATGATATTCATCGGACTCCAGCGCTTGGCTATTAGTCAATAGATATTTCTTAAACTCTTGATTAGTAGATAACTCCGCTGCTTCTCTAAGGCGAGAAGTTATATTAGTGATATAATTTTTTAGTTCTACATGATAGGGAACAACCGTTAATTCGGATTTAGAATTACGTCTGATAAAAGTGAAACTTGATAATTTGTTGGCATCGTCTAATTTCTCAAAGTCTTCCTTAGTTATATCTGTCGGATAAAAATTGGCGCCCAGCGGTTTGTCGCTTACATCGGCTAAAAAGGGCTTATCTCCGTCAGTCCGATTCCATGGTCCAAAATTTATATTAAACATCTGTTCCGATAAGCTGTCAGGAAAGTGGGTGAACTGCTCTTTAAAATATCCTATATTCTGATAGAAGAATATAGAATCCACATATTGGGCGGACTCGATGAACAACTTTATCATCTTCTGCTCAGAAACTTGTAACGAGCTTAAATCTTGTTTTAGCTGCACTATTGCTAAATCGGCGACCATCTCTACCTTAGGTAAGTCCTCCACCTCACGTGGCTTAGTATCACAACCTAAAAAATTGATTACTAATATTATAATGAAAAAAAGAAAAATATTATTACGCTTCATAAGATAACAAAAAAAAAATTAAAATATTTTGCAAATATATTATTTTTATTGAATAAATTAAAATTATATTTGTTGTTTTATAAACTTTTAATTAATTTTAAAGAAATAATAGATATGAGAGTAATTTTCATGGGGACACCGGAGTTTGCAGTGGCATCTTTGCGAGCATTATATGAGAACAATTGTGAAATCGTAGCCGTTATAACGAGTCCCGACAAACCGGCAGGAAGAGGACAAAAGTTGAGCATGTCCGCAGTTAAAGTTTTCGCTCAGCAAAAAAATCTTAATATTTTACAACCGACAAATTTAAAAGACGAAACATTTTTAGCTACATTGAAACAACTTGACGCCGACCTGCAAATTATTGTTGCCTTCCGGATGCTGCCACATGCGGTATGGAGCATGCATAAATATGGAACGTTCAATTTACATGGCTCATTACTACCGCAATACAGAGGCGCCGCACCTATCAACTGGGCGATAATAAATGGCGAGACTACAACCGGACTAACGACATTCTTCTTAGAAGAAAAAATAGATACCGGAAATATTATCTTTCAAGAGGAAATACCTATTGATTTTGAGGACACCGCCGATTCTCTACACGACAAATTAATGAATGCGGGAGCAGAATTAGTCATAAAAACGGTCAACGCCATACAATCGGCTAATTATCAACGACTACCACAGCAACATCTCATCGCAGACTATATGACATTGAAAAATGCCCCCAAAATTTTTAAAGAACATTGTAAAATATCTTGGCAACAAAACAGCTTACCGATATACAATTTTATACGAGGTATGAGCAGCGAGCCAGCTGCATGGACAGAGATAAAAGATATAAAAAATAATACCGTTACCTCGTTAAAAATATTTGAGACAGAAATAGTACTCGTTTCTGAGCCAAAACCGGCTGCTACTTTTGAAACGGATGCCAAAAATTATTTGAGAATATATACCAATGATGGTGCCTTAGATATTAAAAATCTTCAGCTTGCCGGCAAAAAACGAATGAACGTTAAAGATTTTTTAAGAGGACACAGTTTTGAAAATAAAACATTTTTAATATAACAACTTGATTATTAGATTATTATAAAAATTACTTTTTCTTGTTATACTTTTATAATTTTAGCAAATGTTAAATATTAGAAAAAAATAAAAAAAAAGTTAAAAAAAATTTGTTTATTAAAAAAAGATGCTTACCTTCGCGTGCAATATAAAAAGAACGCGGGGTGGAGCAGTGGTAGCTCGTTGGGCTCATAACCCAAAGGTCGTAGGTTCA
>DYQJ01000033.1 GCA_020719345.1 Draconibacterium orientale
TACTTGAATGCAGTATCATATAGCGGATTAATAATTTTCATAAATTTATTTTTTTTATTTATTTTTTTGCAAAGATAAGATTTTTTTACGAAAATACAAATTTTTATAGTTCATTTTTTTTATCTTTGCAAAAATAAACTTCTGTCATCTGTTCTTCAAAGTGTTTCATTAAGCGGGAAAGATTTATCTGGTTGTTTAACATAAAATTAGATATTTTAGTTATGTAGTTTCTTAAAAATTCTTCCCATTTAGGAGAAGTTCGGTCAAAAGGACGATGCTCACTTGCTTTGATAAAATGTCCTATTTCTTCTAATAAATTCATCGTTTTGCGGTCAAAATATGCCTCTTGAAATCGTGACCATATATACATTATTGCTAATTTAGAAATATGAATCATATCCTGTTCATAAAAACGGTAGTCCCGAAGTTCATCCATCATTATTTCATAAGATGGAAAATAGCTTATATTTTTATATAATTTCATTATTTCATTAATTGCAACGAACAATACTGACTTGCTTATCTGATTAGTAACTGCTCCATCGCTTATATGACGAATCGGACTGATTGTAAATACTATTTTCAAATTAGGGCGCAATTTGTTTAACTCGTCAATTATAACAACGTAATTTTCAAGTATTTCATCTACGTTCAACATTATTTTATCAAATTTATTTGCAGATAATTTATGACAGTTAGAAACCGTTTGTCCGGTATTTTTCAATTTATAAACCAAGGCGGTACCAAAAGTAATAAAAATAATATCTGTTTTCAAAAGGAAGTCTCTCGCATGTAAGATACGTTCGTTAATGATATTCAAACATGTCGCTTTTTCATGATGCGAAAATTTACTGTGATGGTCAAAGCTTTGATATAAATTATTATAATAAAATATATCTTCTTCACAAAATTTCTTTTGTTTTAACAAAATATCTATTCCGTTTCGCACCGAAATAGGATTATAAACTATTCCAAAAGGATTTATGTCTGTCTTAAAGAAAAAGCTGTCAAATATATTTCCTATATTTTCGGTAAAACAAGAGCCAATAAATAAAATATTATGAGCATGATTTATCTGTATATCAGTTTTTTCTATATCTATGATTGTTCGGAAATGTTGCATACGCTTATTTTTAAGGTGTTATTTATTTCTGTTATAGGTGATTTTATTTCTAAGTCGTTGTAAAATTCTATTCGGTCAAATAATTCGCCTATTAATATGCTGATAACTATTGGAATATACATTTTTTGTGGAGATATTAGTGCGAAAATAACAGGAAAACTAATCAAAAAATCCAGCCGCAAAGAAAAAATAATACTTTTGATATTAAAAGCGAAAACCGATATTTTTTTATAATTTCTATAAATGTACAAAATAGATTTTATCAGGACAATAAGCAAAAGCAACCATTTATTTTTGATAAATAAAGCAAACAAAAGTGCGGCAGTGAGAGTTACTTGTCCACTATTAAAAAACATATTATGCTTGTGAACAGCAAGTTTATAGACCATATCTATAGAAAACAAAGTAAAAATTCCCACAATAATAGTTATATATTTAATCAGTTCGTTATCCGGAAGAAGAAAAGTACTAATAAACGCAGTACCTACAAATGCGGCGAACAAAAATATCTCCCGACTGAGCCACGAATTAGCAATATTGAATACAGCACGATATGCACGTTGCTTTTTACCAAGATGTAACGAACTTAATATCACAGAAAAACAAGCAAGTCCGAAGAAGATATATTCGTTAAAATGAAAATCAAATAGCGAGGACGCCGTAAAGATGCTGACCAAATTAGCAACTAAAAGCGTAAAAATAATAAGTGGCATCTCTTTTTTTGCAGTGATTTTTTTCGGTTCGGTTACTTTCAGAATGTTATAATTTTTTATCTCTAAAACTTCGTTTGTAGCCAATATTGGAGCAACATTTTCTTTCCGTAGCGGGATAATTTTTATAGACGGCTTAATATTATTCTCCGTAAAACCGAGAATATTTTGATTAGAAAAACTTTTCTCGGTGGTCTCAAAGCTCAATGCTCCAGTCGGACAGAGCTTGGCGCAATTAGGTTTGTCGTCATTTTTAATCAACTCTATACAGAAGTTGCATTTTTCTATAGTTTTAGTTTTGTCATTAAATTTTGGGGCATCATACGGACATGCCCATGTACAATATTTGCAGCCGATACATTTGCTTGCATCATGTAAAACTGCTCCGCTTTTTTCATCTTTTGTATATGCGAGTGCAGGACAGTTTTTTAGACACAAAGGTTTTTCACAATGATTGCAGGAAAGTGAGAAATAAAAGACCGGAATTTCCGGCATTTTATAATAGTTATAAGTACTTATCTGCCGATAATTAATATTTATATCTGTATTATTTTGGATTTTACAAGCAATAGCACATGCTCCACATCCGACACATTTATTTTTATCAAAGACAAAATTATACATTTTTTGTAAGATTAAAAAGTTACAATAATTTAATATTTACCATGTTATCATGAAATGCTGTTCCATGTCCTATATCAGTTTCACGCGCCGCCGATAACGAATTTAAGCTTCCATTTTCATTTATCCACCAGCCATTTGCAATAGAAAGACATCGTGATTTAATAGCAAAAGTTATATGCGCTTTCAAATTTATTTCGCCTCGCGAGTTATATACTTTAACCATATCTTCATTGTTTATGCCTAACTCGGCAGCATCTTTTATATTGATAGTAACATACGGTTCGGGTTCAAAATTTTTTATCATCTTCAGATTACCAAACTGCGAGTGTATCTTATTTTTTGTGTTCGGCGTCAGAAGATAAAATTTGAACTCGCTTGTGTTGTCGGTCTCTTTAAGTTGCACATATTCAGGCAATTTGTCTATGTTCCACACTTCTTTTGCCTGCTCCGATAATAATTCTATTTTTCCGGAAGGAGTGGCAAATATGTTATCTGCGAAAGCTATTTCTTGGTGACTTTTAAGAATTTGTGGGGCTTTTTCTAAGTCTTCCCATTTAATATCAGTGAATTTTTCTATTTGTAATTTCAAATATTGTGTTACCTCCTCATCTTGTGGCGGAATCAAATTTGTTTTAATGTCTTCTTCATTGAAATTTAGTAGTTTAGCGAGATTCCAGTAAATTTCTGTTTCGGGTTTTACATGAGGTGGCGGTTGTAATATCTTCTTTTTTAATTGAATATACGGATTCCAATAAGAATTAACGATGTCTGCTTGCTCAAACATATTTTTGGCAGGTAAAACTATGTCTGCTTCTTTTGCGGTGTCTGTCATAAATTGCTCGACCACGACTTTAAAATCTACATTTCTAATAGCTTTAAGAATATTTCGCGTGTCCGGATTTTGCGTGACCGGATTTCCACGTTCGCACCACAGCATTTTTATTTCCGGGTTTTTCATATTCAGTATGTCCATACCGAGACGAGCCGTTGCAATTGTTCGTCTGAACGGATAGTCCATTTTTTGTGATGGATAGTATGAAAGCGGTTCTTTTAAATCGTGAAAGACTGCCGATTGCAAATCTGCATAATGAAAACATGCTCCTGGTTTACCGATATTTCCGGTCAAAATATTTAGCGATAATATTGCGCGAATAGTTTGTCCGCCGTTTGTAAACCTTTGCATTCCGTATCCGGGAATTATGGTCATCGGTTTTACAGTTGCAATATATTCAGCGAGTTGCAAAATGTATTTTTGGGGTATATCAGTTATATTTTCAACTATCTCCGGCGTATAATATCTTACGTTTTTAGCAAATTCTTCAAAACCGAGAACATGATTATCTATAAAATTTCTATCTATCCAATTTCTCGTAATTAGAATATTCGCTATACCGAGAGCCAATGCGGCATCTGTTCCGGGTTTAATAACAAAAAGATAATCAGCTCGTTCAGCAGATGCGGTTCTTCGCGGGTCTATTACTATCAATTTAGCGCCGTTTTGTGCAGCTTCGTTAATAAATACTGTCTGATGAATATTAGTTTCGGCAGGATTTTTCCCCCAGAGAATTATTAGCTTAGCGTTTTTCAAGTCCCAAGGAATGTTGTGCTTGTTTTCACCGAGAGTCAGTCGCACTGCTTCTAAACCGGCTGACCAGCAGAGACTTCCATATACTTTGGTTACTCCTCCATATAGTTTCCAGAAGTTATTAGCAATATTATTTAGCAATCCGTTCATTCCACTGCCGGAGTAGAACAAGACACTATGTGAGCCAAAATTGTTTTTATAAAAAATCAACTTTTCTGCAATTGTGAGCAGTGCTTCGTCCCAAGATATTGTTTCAAAATCTCCGAGTTTATTTTTTCTTAGCGGAGATATAATTCTATCTTGTGAAATACTACGTTCTATATATGATAACCCTTTGAGACATACTCCATTAGGAGTAGCACGATTCAGTGGAAGTGATATAATGTTTATTATTTTGTTGTCTTCTACCACGACTTGAAAACTGCAACTGCTGTAGCAATTTCGCGGACACGCTGTTGAAAATATAGGCATCTTTTTATGTACTGTAAATGTTTATGATTTTATTGATTAATTTTATTGTATAATGATTTACAATTACTTATAATTATTTATAAAACTATTAATATTCAATCTATGACCTTTTAAAATATATTAAAATATATTATGACAAATTTAATAGTAAAAATAATAATAAAAAAATTATAATTTCAAAAAAAAAATTATTTTTGCAAAAATATTAATTAAAAATAAAAACAATTGATAACAACAATAATTATTTTAACGGTAATACTTCTGTTCTCTGCTTTTTTTTCGGGCATGGAAATAGCTTTTGTTACCTCCAACAAGCTGCGAATAGAATTAGATAAAAAGCAGGGTGGATTATCTTCGCGAATTATTAGTTTCTTCCTTAAAAAGCCGGGCGACTATATTTCCTCTATGTTAGTTGGAAATAACGTAGTTATGGTTATTTACGGTATGTTAATGTCCGATTTGTTGACTCCTCCTATTTCAAAATTTGTAGAAGCCGATTTTGCTGTGATATTATTGCAAACACTCATCTCTACAATTATTATACTCTTTATCGGCGAGTTCATTCCGAAGACTATTTTCCGTCTAAATTCTAATTTTGCTCTCAAACTGTTCGCTGTCCCTGTATTTTTCCTGTATATTATTTTCTATCCTGTTTCAAAATTGACTATTTTACTCTCTAACTTCTTTATAAAGAACATTTTTAAAGTCAAAATAAGTAAAGAACATAGCGATTATACTTTTGGTAAAATTGACTTAAACAATCTTTTAGAAGAAACTGAACATAACCCGGACAAGACTAAAGCAAAAAAAATTAACGCAGAAATCAAACAAGAAATAAAAATCTTTAAAAATGCTCTGGATTTTTCAAATATCAAAGTCCGCGAGTGTATCGTCCCCAGAAATGAAATAGAAGCCATAGAAATAGAGTCTGACATAGAAGAATTGAAGCAAAAATTTATTGAAACAGGTTTTTCTAAAATATTAGTTTATCAAAATTCTATAGACAATATTCAAGGGTATGTTCATAATTTATCGCTGTTTAAAGAACCAAAAGATATACGCAGTATCATCTCCGACATCATTATTGCTCCGGAGACGATGACCGCGAACTATCTGTTAGACACCTTTTTTAAACAACATAAAAGTATCGCACTCGTAGTAGATGAGTTTGGAGGTACGGCAGGAATAGTTACTACTGAAGATATTATGGAAGAGATTTTTGGCGAGATAGATGACGAGTTTGATGAAAGTTACCTTGAAGAAAACAAAATATCTGACGATGTTTTTATTTTCTCAGGACGAATAGAAATTGATTATGTCAACGAAAAATATAAGCTTAATATACCCGAATGTAGCGATTATGAAACTATTGCCGGATATATATTATACAATCATAAAACAATACCGGAAGAAAATGACGAGATTTTGATAGATAAATATAAGTTTATCATCTTGAAAGTAGTAAAACCTCGCATAGATTTAATAAAATTAATCATCACCGAATAACGAAATAACAAGACATGAATACAATACTGATAACAGGAGCAAGCAAAGGTTTCGGGTACGAGCTGTTAAAATGCTTTCTTTTAAATGGCTGGCAAGTTTTTCCGCTTGTCCGAAGCACGCGAAATATACAGGATTTTATTGACGAATATCCGCAAACTTGTATCCCGATAGTTGCCGATGTTACGGAAGATATTACTAAACAACGAATTACAGAAATACTGGAGAAAAACACCAAGCATTTAGATATATTAGTAAACAATGCAGGAAATAAAATCATCACAAAATCTATTTTTGAAACCACAGAAAAAGATATGCTCTCGCATTTTCAAGTTCACTGCGTAGGCGCCATGCGGGTAACTAAGGCGAGCTACGACTTTTTAATCAATGCCAAAAGACCTATAATTTGTAACATAACTTCCCGCAAAGGTTCGTTAGCAAACACCAATGCCGGTATGTACTCTAATATCTATTCTTATCAAATAGCTAAAAGCGCACAAAATATGCTGACTTCTTGTATGAATCAAGAATTTAAAAATCGCATTAAAATTTATGCCATTCACCCCGGAAAGCTAAGGACTTCCTGTCCACCACCGGATGCAGATACCGAGCCGGAGGTAGCGGCTAATAAATTTTACCAATGGGTACACAATTGCGATGACAAATCAGTTCATAAACTTCACGACATCATCGAGGACAAAATATTGCCCTGGTGAATAAAAATAGATAATTATACAGAAAAATAAATTTAAACAAACTGATATGAATACAATAACCGAAGTTGAACAATTAAAAAATATAATAATAGAGCAAGAGCGTCTCGCAAATCTGGGACGTCTATCTTCTTCTATTTTGCATGAAATACGGAATCCGCTTAATTTCGTAAATAATTTCGCCCGACTGTCGGTAGAATTAATATCCGAACTATCCGAGATAATAAACAAAGCCGACTCAGAAAAGAACGTGGAAAATGAAGATGTTAAAGCCATCATAGAAGACTTACGTAATAATATCCTCAAAATAAACGAAAACGGGGAGAGAGCAAACAGAATAATAACTTCGATGCTCGCACAGGCAAACTCGGAGAAAGCTGCACTTACAATGACAAATATAAATATTTTGTTAGAAGACTGCACTAAGCTTGCATATCATGCCGCGAGATCTTCGGACACAAATTTCAATGCCGAGATACAATTTATTTTGGACAAAAATATTCTACCACTTAATATCAATGCGGTAAATATCAACCGCGTAATAATAAATATAGTCAGCAACTCGTGTTTTGCTTTATTAGAAAAAATCCAGATGGACAAAAATTTTAAACCTGTTATCAAAATAACAACAACTGACTACTCGGAACATATAGAGATAAAAATTTATGACAATGGAATAGGAATCCCCGAAGAGATAAAAAAGAAGATATTTGAGCCATTTTTCACCACCAAACCTGTCGGGAAAGGTACCGGACTCGGACTCTCGATGAGCTTAGAAATAATTAAAACAGAGCATCAAGGCGAAATTGTCGTCAGTACCGAAAAAAACTTCTTTACCGAGTTTATTATTAAATTACCTAAAAATTTGAAATAGATGACAGACGAATTTATCCTTGGCTTGCGAGAACATAACGTGTTCGGGTATTTTTTTACCCCATACATTATCAATACGACAAATGACGAATATAGTAAGATAAAAGAAATTATTTTGTTTGATGATATAACAAAGAATCCACAAAAATTCTCTGCCTCACAAAAAAAAATTGTGCAACAGATAAATGAATATTCGGACAATACATTGGCTAAAAAATTCAGCCGCGACAAAAATCAGTCCACCTCCGAATTTATTAGCGAATTAAAGCCGGAGTTTATCGCCGACCGTATAAGACCATATATAGAAAAACGACTATTGAATATTGTCTGGTTAGCACACGAAAATAAAATTAAAATATATTATAAAACAGATAGATACGAAACATTACACAAAGAAGAAGAAATTATCTTCAAAGATAAATCGGCACAAGTAGTCTTCAACTTTATTAGAAATCAAGAAGATACTCGCTATTTTTTAACTGCGCTGTATCAAGATAAAACAATTAAATTAATCAATAAAAAAGCAACTATTCTGGTTTGCGACCCATGTTATATTGTCATTAATAATAATTTATACTATTTTGAAAATATTGATGCTAAAAAATTATCGCCTTTTTTTACCAAAGAATATATTTCTATTCAAAAAAGAGCCGAACTAAAGTATTACGAGACATTCGTATATAATGCCATAAAAAATTATAAGGTCAATGCTACCGGATTTAAAATTGCTAATGTAAAATCTCACAAAAAAGCAATCCTCAACTTAGTGACCGACCTAAATAATTTCTTATGCTTAAATCTATTCTTTCATTATGATAATCAAGTATTTACCGCAGCAACAAAAGATGAATCCAAAGTTGAATTTCTGAATAACAACAATTATTTTATATTCAATAAATTCAATCGCGACCATGAGTGGGAACAAAAAATCCGCGACCGCATAACTGCCATGCAACTAATAGAGTTTAACAAAGTCTCGTATAAGCTAAACGACACATTCGCGGACAGTCAACAGCAAAACTGCGCCATGATAGTGTGGCTAAATCAAAATCTTATAAAGCTACAAGAAGCCGAAATAGAAATAACACAGACCCAAAAGAAAAATAATTACTATTTAAAAGAAATAAATCTTGACCTCAAAATTACTAAGCATCGTGACTGGTTTGACATCAATGCTAAGGTTATTTTGCATGATAAAGAAATTTCATTTCTTGATGTCGTCCCCAATATATTGTCGCATAATCCTATTTTTACCATGCAGGATGGCACAAAAATAGTAATTCCGGAAACGTGGTTCGCAAAGTACACGCATCTCTTAAATGTTGCCGAGATGACACAAAGCGGTCTCCGAATACATAAACATTTATTCTTAATTTTTGATAACATTGACCAGATAAAAACGCTACCCGAAATAGAAGAACTGCTCACCGAATTTTCGCACCGCGACGATGATAAATTTTTAGTTCCTAAAACTATAAAAGCCGAACTTAGAGACTATCAAAAAGCAGGATTCATCTGGTTATATACCTTATTTTTAAATAAACTCGGTGCTTGTCTGGCTGACGACATGGGACTCGGTAAAACATTGCAGACTATCACGCTTATTGCTAAGATAATAGAAGAAAAATATAATGTAGAGTCCATCAAAACGGAAATCGTAAACACGAGCAAGCAAATAGATTTATTTTCACAAACCATAGAAGAGCCGAATCAAGAGGACTTACAAATTATTGATAAACCGCGTCAACGAACTATTCCAACACTAATTGTTGTCCCGAAATCTTTAATTTTCAATTGGAACAACGAATTTAGAAAATTTGCCCCGCATATTAAAATCTTAAATTATGTTGGTTATCAACGAGATATATTATTTCGTGAAGTCCGTTGTTATGATGTAATAATCACTACTTATGGTATAGTCCGAAACGATATAGATAGTTTAGCAAAAATTAATTTTTTTTATATTATATTAGATGAAAGTCAAGTAATAAAAAACACTAATTCAAAGTTATATAAAACGATGATGGAGCTAAACGCCAATCATCGTATGGTCATCACCGGAACACCTATTGAAAATTCATTATTAGACCTCTGGTCACAAATGAATTTTATCAACAAAGGTCTATTAGGTTCATTACAATTTTATAAAGACTTCTATATTAACAATATAGAAAATAATCAAGAAAAAATAAGTGTTCTAAAAAAACTGATAAGCCCGTTTATCCTTAGACGCACTAAGTTTGAAGTGGAAAAAGATTTGC
This sequence comes from Draconibacterium orientale, assembly GCA_020719345.1. Taxonomy (GTDB): domain Bacteria; phylum Bacteroidota; class Bacteroidia; order Bacteroidales; family DYQJ01; genus DYQJ01. The sequence goes on from DYQJ01000033.1 coordinate 9,864, forward strand.
CTCCGATAAGCGAACAAATTATTTATTGTGACATGGACTCAGAGCAAGAGCAAATTTACGAGACAGAAAAATCAAAGATACGAAATTACTTAGTCAGCATGATAGAAGACAAGAAGATAAATAATCATACATTTCATATCTTACATGCACTTATGCAATTACGACAAATCGCCAATCATCCAAAGATGATAATGCAGACCTCCGCTACGAGTGGTAAATTTGAAATAGTCACTTCTATTTTGCAAACATTGATTTCGGAAAATCATAAAATCTTAATTTTCTCTTCGTTCGTCAAACATCTGAAAATCTTTGAAGACTATTTGAATGAGAATCAAATTAAATATTCTATTCTCACCGGTGTTTCTAACAATCGTCAGGAGATAATTGAGGAGTTTCAAAACAACGCAGATATACAAATATTTTTAATTTCTATAAAAGCCGGCGGAGTAGGTTTAAATTTGACGTCTGCCGATTATGTCTTTATTCTTGACCCTTGGTGGAATCCGGCAGTTGAAAATCAAGCCATTAGCCGCGCGCACCGGATAGGACAAGATAAAAAAGTCATCGTATATAAATTTATCTCGCGATATACAATAGAAGAGAAAATCAAACGACTGCAAGAGGAAAAAAGTGAGATAGCCGAATTGTTTATCAATACAAATAATCCTTTTAAGAATTTGAACGAAAATATTATTTTAAATTTATTTGATTAATAAAAAAAGTTTTTAATTTAGTAAAAAAAATTTTGCTATAATGAGTACTATAAAATGTAAATTTTGCAATGCTGATAATGAAACAGATAGAGAACGTTGTTTCTCTTGTAATGCGCCGCTTCCTAAGCGCTCTAACATACAAGGAAAAGATAAAGAGAATTTAACAAACTATATAAAAAGTGTAGAGAGTATGCTCAACGCTGCCAAAAAAAGAGCCGACTCCAAAATAGCGTTATTTTTTCTGGGAATAGTTATAATCTGGGGTGCCGGTACTATAACTTTATATAATTATTATCAAGGTGCTATCCTGATGCTCATCGTTTTGTCAGTTGTATTAGCACTTGCCCTGTTTATCATCTTCGGTTTTTTCATCGGAAATTTTGAAGACCGAGAAATAGCAAAAATTTACAACGCGAAAATAAAAAAAGATATATTAGAATATCTGACGCTTATGCACTATCAAGGCATTGACTTTAAAAGTGTCGCAGCCGAAGTGCTGGAAAAAGAGGCAAAGCTCTTTAAATTTTTAGATGATTTTTAATTTCTATATACAAATAAATTAATTTAACAAGAATTTTAATATTCAATATAAAAAGTTATGAAAGATATAACAATAGAAGGATCGCATGAGGGGTATTTTATTCCCACGGTCAATTTTAGTTACGAGAAGGGAGTATGTGAAATTGCAGGCGAATCGTTTTTAGAAGAGACAAATAAGTTCTATGCTCCTCTGATAGAATGGATAGACGAATATATATCTCACAAACCGGAGATAACTTTTAATTGTAAATTATCATATTTTAACACCAGCTCTACCAAAAGTTTATTAGATATTTTTAAAACGTTAAAACGATTTGAAAACAACGGTGGTAAAGTTAAAGTAAACTGGTACTTTGAAAAAGATGATTTCGACTTAAAAGAAGCAATAGAAGATTATATTATTGATACCGGATTGAGAATCAATATGATAGATTATTGATTGACTCGGAGTCTTGAAGTCTTTGCGGTGTAACAACACATGAAACATCGCAGAGACTATACGACATGACATAAAATTTTGCACATAGTAAATTACCGGCATAGCATATTTTTAAGATGTAGAACATGAAGATACTTATAGCGGACGACGATTTTATAAATAGATTATATATCAAAGAACTTTTAGAAGAAGGGTTTGAAACCGAAGAAGCTAAAGATGGAATAGAGACAATTGAAAAGTTGAAGACATTTGATGCCGACGTCGTCCTGTTAGACATCATGATGCCTAATATGGATGGATTTCAAACTTTAGAGAAAATTCGCAAAAACGAGCTCACCCGCGAAATAAGTGTCATAATGGTCACAGCAAAAGTAGAAAAAGACGACGTAGTACGAGCAATACGCGCAGGAGCTGACGACTATATCAAAAAACCGATAGACCAGATAGAGCTGCTCGCTAAAATTGATATACAAAAAAAATACATCGCCAACAAAAAAACGCTCGCCGAGTATCAAGTATATGCAAATATTAAAGACAGTATGTTAGTTGCCGAAAGACTACAAAAAGCGCTGCTACCCGACAAAAAATTCTTTAATTCTATCTTCGAAGATAATTTTATCCTGAATTTGCCTAAGGACATCGTCTCCGGTGACTTTTATAACTTATTTGTAAAACCCCAAAAACGAATTATTACCCTCTTCGACAGTGTAGGACATGGAGTCCCGGCAAGTATGATGTCTATTATTATGCACTTCACTATAAGTAAAAATATTGAAAATAAATACTCTAATATCATAGATTTGATACGAAAAATTATCATAGATTTTCAAATATATCTCAACCACTCCGAAGACGTATTTTTTGAGTTCGGATTTGATTGCATCTTTTGTGAAATTGACCAAGAACTAAAACAAATAAGCTGCATCGGAGCCAGACGCCCACTTATATTAATTCGCGAAAACTCTAATGCGATTATTGTTAATAATCAAAAATTTATGCCACTATTATCTTCTGAAACGCATTCACTTTACAACATCAGTGGAGACGCTTTCTCTATAGGATTAGAAACCCGAACTTTTAATACAAAAGTCATAGAATATCAAAAAGATGACATCATTTATATTTTCACTGACGGATATCATGACCAAACATGCGGAAACGAAAACAAAAGAATTTCTAAACGCGGCTTCTACAAGCTCCTTTTAGATATGCAACATCTCCCCTTAAAAGAACAAAAAAAGTCATTATACAACCACATCAAAAAGTGCATCGGCAACTCCTCACAAATAGACGACATCTTAGTGATAGGAATAAAAATATAAATTGTACTTTATTTTGAAAATACAATAAAAAGTATTACAATTGCAGCATTATTAATAATTTTTAATGTCGTAATATGAAACATAAATTATTTTTTATACTGCTGATAAGCACGTTTGTTTTCGCTTGTAGTAACTCGGGAAATGTGGACATGGAAGGAAAGAAAGTAGAGGTGACAGTAGATGACGTGACCGCAACTTATGAACAAGCTAAGGAGATATTCTACTCGTTACCATCTCCGGTGGAAACCGCTTTAATATTAGAAAGCGCTAATGTAAAATTCAATCCCGACATTTTAAACCCACTTTCAAAACTAAATACTTATCTAACAAGTAAAAAGCAAGCACTCAACTTAGGCGTATATAGTGCAGACCTGAGCTATGCCACTTTGTTTGAACAACAACAAATTACTATCAATTACATGGCTGCCTCCAAAAAATTAGCCGACCGGCTCGGAATATTAGATGCCATCAGCGACTCTACTCTTATTAAGATAGAAAAACATATTTCTGATAAAAATCAGATGCTAAACATTATTGCCGAAACATTTATGAACTCAAGCACCTATCTGGAAGAAAACAACAGAGCTGAAATCTCATCTTTAATAATACTCGGTGGTTGGTTGGAAGGACTATATATATCTTTGCAATTGGCAAGTACTACAGAATCTAAAAATGAAGAACTTTTGCAAATAATATTTTCACAACAATTTTCGTTGTTAGATATGATAGGACTCCTTGAAATTTACAAAGATTATAAAGAAATCACTCCATTAGTTGTTCAACTTAAAGAACTAAGCACACTGTACGAAAAAGTAAGTGACCCAATAAAGAAAGAAGATATTAAACTGCTATCTATCAAAGTTAATGAAATAAGACAAGAATTTGTAGAATAAAAATAATAACGTCATGAAAAAGAATACTTTTATATTAACATTACTCATCGCAATACTTCCTTTTTTTAGCTATTCGCAATGCAAAGAATTTACAGAAGCAGATATAATACCCATGTTGGGAGATTATATTTTGAGTGGAAGATACAATTCGGTCAGATTAGCGGAAGGCGAAGAGATTTTGATTTTCAAAACCCTTTCAAAAGGGATGAACTACCGATTTGTGGTAGCAGGGGACTCCGAACTCGCAAAAAATGTTGAATTTGAAATTTATGACTGGAACGACAAAGAAATATACAAAAACAAGTCTAACAGCTACTCTAAAGTATGGGATTACAAAAGTGCCAGCTCGCAACGAGTAAAAATTTTGATTAAAGTTCCGAAAGCAACAGACCCGGCAAATGCCAAAATAGGATGTGTTGCACTTGTGACCGGAATTAAAAGCGAATAAATATTTAGAAACTGAGCGAGTATATAACAAATAAACAACGTAGAGGTAACATCTTAAAATAAGAACTCAAGACAGCCATACCAAAATGATAAGGTGTGAATCAGGAAGGTTCTTTTTTGTAAAAATGTCATAACTACGTTGTTGTACTCGGCATGCTATTGAAAAATCAACTGATTTATTAATTTTCGTGACAAAAAAATTTTATATAGAATTTTTTTGTATCTTTGTCGGCAATAGTTAAGAAATAAAAACTAAAATTATGTACTTAGCCCCGTTAAATTACGATAGATATTTTAAAAAGATTTTTGGAGTAGAGAAGATAGCAAAACGCTTCTTAGAAGATGCACTTGGTGTGCCGATAACAGAGTTTTCTGTTTTGCCACGCGAACATAAAATCACCGATGCCGCCCGCGGAATAGAGTTTGATTTTAGATGCAAAATAGATAATCATTATGTTGTTATAGAAATGCAACAATGGTACAAAACAGATATTATTCAACGATTTCATTTATATCACTGTTTAAACACCGCGCTGCAATTAGAAAATTTACCAACTAAAATTATTGACGTAATAGATGATTCCGAAAAAGAAATAAGAGATTATTCGCTGTTGCAACCGGTAATTACTATTGTCTGGTTAGTTCACCATAATTTAAAAGAGACCGATGATTATTTAACGTTGACTCCTATTGATGAAAAGGTGTTAGGATTTATTCGTGATTCTTCGTTGTGGACAAATGCTTCTTTGGAGCAGTTGAAAGCACATCGCGAAGTTCTGTTAAAAAAAATAAATAATAATGCAAATGGTCTATTGTGGATGCAGGAAAATAAAGAGATTTTCTTCTTTCAAAAAAATATAGTAAAAAACATTCACAATTCTGCGTACCGACGATGGTTTGTGTTTGCCGAAAAAACATTGAAAAATTCTAATACCAAAGAAGATTTTGACGAATATACAAAAGATGTTATTTTTCGCGAGATGATAAGACGTCTAAAAGTGGACAAAAAAGATACGGAGGACATAAATTATATAAATACTTACGATGAAAATAAAGAAAAATCTCAACGTTTTATAAATGGAATAACAAAAGAAGCGTTGATTAATAGTCAAGTAGAGCTAGATAACGAGCGAGACCTAAAAGAAAAAGCTATATTATTGGCAGAAGAAGAACGACGACAAAAAGAACTTGCAGAAACAAATGCAAAAGAAAAAGAGCAAAAAATAGCTAATATGATATTAAAACGTTATCATAAAGGCAAATCAGTTAGTGATATATCTGATGATTTGGAGTTAGACGAAGATGAAATAAAAAAGATAATAGAATCTTTTATTAAAAAATAAGAACATTTTAGTTGTTTATGAAAATAAAAAAAATAATAATTATATCATTTATTATAATTGTAGTAGAGATAATGGGCTACCCACGTAATCTTGGACAAAATTTTGAACCATATAAGGAATATAAGGTCATATAAGATTGACTGGTACAACTTATATGACCTTATAATTCTTATATGGTTCAAAATTTTGTCCAACTTTATAAGGGTAGCCGAAACCTTAAACTTACAATATTCCGGCGCAAACATTCCGCTGTGGATACTCCGCAACGGCAATTTGATCGAATATAAAGCCACACGTTGTCCCATCGGAGCATATCCCGTACATATAGACTTCAAACACGAAGACATACAATTAGAAAATAACGACAAATTATACATGTTCACGGACGGAATTTACGACCAAATAAACGAGACCACAAATAGAAAATATCTAAAAGACAGATTTAGAACAGATATAATAAAAAATTCGCTACTAAGTTTAAAAAATCAAAAACAAGAAATACTTACTAATCTGGAGCAGTGGAAAGGAAAAATCCATCAAACCGATGACATCACCGTGATAGGACTGAAAATACAAAAATAAGTTGCAAAGTTTTAAAATATTTGCTTTGCGTCTCTGCGTCTTTGCGTGATAATTAATTTTCCACAAAAATCGCAGAGTTTCGCAAAGAAAAAAGTGTAACCTATTTTTAGCAGTTATGAAAGATGCAACTAATAGCTAACAAAAAACTTTTTAACACATGTTTGCTCCTGCTTGTCAGTTAAATTTTTTAATGTCATTTTCAATATATACATGCCGTTAGCTAAGTTGTTAAGCGGGATATTTATTGTTTGTTGCACCGCATCTAATTGTGCAAGAGTTATTTGTCGTCCATACATATCATAAATCGCATAGTTCACATCAAAGATTTGATTATTCGAATTAATTTTTATATCAATATATTTACTTACCGGATTTTGAAAAGAAATATCTATCATCTGCTTATTAGTAAATATGTCAGTGATTGGAGATTGATTGATTTTTAATTTTAAATATATAGGTAAATGGTCAGATATATTAAATAAAGCTTCTAATATATTTGCGGGAACGATAGTATTTCCATTATAATTGATGGCATCGTTAAAATGTAGCGCATCTTGTCCGATAGTTTTGTAGGAGTCGTCAACATATACGATTTTATTTTCCGGCAGATTAAATATATTATTTGACAACAAGATAAAATCAAATCTATCATCCATACCTCCGCCCGCGGCGCAGCCGGAGTAATAATTAGTAGATTGTGTGTGAAGATAGGCATAATTTTCATTATCATGCCAGCTTCCGTATGCGCTCAACGGGTCATAGAAACGAAATTTGTCGTTAGAGTAGAATAAAAAATGTTGATATGCCGGCTCGTCTTGTGAATACAAATTGAAATCACCACTTAATATATAATTTCCGACTTTATAAAAAGTACTAAGAGTAGCCATTAGTGAAACGGCCGCAGTAGCTCTGGCATCTTCTTCGGTATCGCCAGCAGCCAGATGTCCGATGACATAGTAAAAAAAAGCAGTATCAAATACCAATAAATCAGGCGAGTTGTAGTAAAATTTGTAGATGTCAAATTGTCGGGGAGAAGCTTCTACAAAATTTTGTTGTACCAGAGTAAACTTTTTAGAATTATAATATATTTGATTAGCAATATAGCTTCCTGTCTTTTCGGCGCGTTTGAAGTCCGGAAACCCATTTAAAGTGAACACATTATAAAGCAGATAGTCTTGTGCTTCGGTGGTGGCAGAAATTTCGTTCACCGCCAAGATATCCGGCTTTATGTAGCTGATTAAGCTTTTGAGATGCTCTGTCTTTGTGACAATATTATTATTGGTAGCAGTGCAAAAACTCGTTTCTAATCCATAGTATAACAAATTGTACTGCATGATACCTATTTCCACTTGCGCAGAGAGGTTTAAGGGGAACAATAAACATAAAACGACAAATAATTTTTTCATGAGATTTAAGAATAAAGATATTATTTTTTAGCAAATATAAAAAATAATTATTAATGTCTGTCTTTCCACTTCCAATATTTAAAAAATATATTTGTTCCTACGTATTTAAAGGGTTCTACCGGAATTTTACTTAATTCATAACCGTACAATTCGCTGTCCTCCCAGCCATGATACTCGCCTGCGTGCAGATGCGCTATGACATCCCCGAACATAATAGACTGATTTACACCGTGTCCATTGTAAGCGAGTCCATAAAAAATATTCTTATTTTCACCCATGACTCCTATTGTTTCTACCTCGTCGTATGTAGTTCCTAAGATGCCGTTCCATATATGTTCAAATTTTATCCCTTTCAACTCGGGAAACATTATGATAAGCTCTTGCAACATCATATCAGCTACTCGTGATAGATTTCCTTTGTATTCTAATCCGTTGTTCCAATAAGTGTCCACATTCCCGCCACCGATAACGATGCGATTGTCAGGGGTCAGAACCAGATGAAAAAGCATTATGCGGCTGTCATAAAATGGCATTCGGCTTTCCCACTTAATGGCTTCTAATTGCTCGGCAGTCAAAACTTCGGTCACAGCAGTTTGGGTATGAACAGGCATAATTTGATTCTTAAAAATCCCGAGCTTAGAAGTGTACGCATTAGTAGCCACCACAATACTATTTGCTTCTATCAAGTATTCGGTTTCATTAGATTCAACGGTCAGATTAATTATTTTTCCTTCTTCAAAAGAAACAACCGGACTATTTTCATATATGATAACTCCTTGATTTTCCGCAGCTGTCTTCATTAATTTGATTAATTTCATGGCATGTACCGAACCTCCATTGGGGTCGTACATTGCGCCGTAGTAGAGGTCAGTGCCGAGCTCTTGCTTGGTTCGTGCTTTGTCCCAAAATTCTAAAGGAATATCGGCAGCGTTGGCTTCTTTGACATAATCTTCGTATTCGGAGACGTCCTCTTCTCTAAAAATTGTTTCACAATATCCGTTTAATACTAAATCACAATTTATATTCAGAGCCTTAGATAATGAGTCAATAAACTTCATGTTGTTTACGGACAAGTCATAAGTCCATTTTAAAGTTTCCTCATCTGTGTATTCATCTAATAAAGATGGCAATACCATGCCGCCATGTCTTCCGGAAGCGCCGGCGCCGGTGGTCTTAGCCTCAAAAACAACTATCTTCATCTCCGGATTCTTTTTTGCCAGATGATATGCTGATGATAATCCGGTATAACCGCCTCCGATGATAGCTATATCTACTTTTAAATCAGTGTCTAAGCTTGGATTGACACTGATGGTCTCTGTTTTTGCCCAATAGCTGTCGTTAATTGACATCTTCTCCACTTTAACTTTCTCACAACTCATTAAAAGAACCATATATAAGCTTACTAAAGCTGTTATAGAAAACAAGAAATTATTTTTCATGATATTAAAAATTTAAAATTAGAAACTAAAAATTTAAAAACTAAAAGATATTTGAAGTGCATAATTGATATCCGATTTGTGCCAACGGTATTCTCCCATAGTAGGATGACTGTTTATGTATAAGGTTTTGAAGGTGTAACCGCCTAAAAGTTCTATACCTATTCGGCGTTTGTAAAATCCGGTGTACGCAATACCGAGATTAGTATCCCAATTATTGGTCAGTCCATTCCAATTAGAGGCAGTTACTTCGTTATAATGATTTCGCATTCCGAACAAATATTGAGTTTCTGCATAAAAAGAAAAATGTTTGAACACTACATAATAATATCTACAATTCAAACCTATGTGATTTGTTCGTTCCCATTCGCCAAATCGGGAACGTCCAAGTTCTACACCTGCGGAAAGATTGTTAATTAAGAAGCGAGAATATCGTATTCCGTAATATTCTAAAAAAGTGTTCTCGGTTATCATTCCTTTGGTTATCAAACTAATCATATTATTAGATTGTTCTGTGAAGATAAAAATGCTGTCGCTACTACTACTACTTTGGGAATAACTTATTTTTAAAGAAAAAAGAAGAATTATTAGCATTAATATTTTTATACTTTTCATTGTTATTATTATTTAGATTTTTGAAATACTATGTTATAGCTTACCGTAACTTTATTGTCGGTAGTCAAGGCACCAAAGAGAGCTGTGGGAGGTTCTATATTGTAGTCGGTCATCAAGATATTTATACTTCCGGTCACAGCAATATTTCCGGAGGCATCGCTTTTACAGCTAGCGGTGAAGCTTATTTTTTTTGTTACACCAGCAATAGTCAAATTGCCGGTAGTAGAAACTTTCATATTGCCATCGGTGTTTGAAATTAAATTGTTGCTTAGCGATTTGTAATAAATTTTAGGATAGTCCTCTGTTTTTAGGGCGTCTTGCATCTTGCTATCCATAATACTTCCCTTAGAACTTTGTAATGTCTCGGCATTGATACTCATTTCTAATTCTGCAAAAGAGTTGTCTTTGAGCTTTGCAGAGCAGAGAAGATCAATAACATTGGCAGTCCAATCATGAATATTAGAGGTGCCGGAGATAATTATTTCATGCGACTTTACTACATAATTTTCTTGTGCCGAAGTTATTTTTACCATGCAACAAAAAAAGATAACCATAAAAAACAATACATTTAATTTTTTCATATTATAAAATTTTAGAAATAATAATTAATTTTGTGCAAAGATAAATATATTATTCTGTTTAAAAGTACTAACTTTTAAGTATGCACACCTAAAAATGTGAATTTCTTGTCCAAACTTATAAGATTTTACTCTGATTTTTAGTTTTTTCGCAAAAAAGAATTTATTTTTGAAAAAAATATTATTTGCTATATGAAATAGCGATTGTCCATATTGGTTGAGTTGAAAATCGCTATCAACTCAAGACTTTAAAACGATAAGAGTCAAACTACAAATAATTGTCAATTACTCACATATTCTCAAAAAAAGAAAGTACATGAAAAAAATCATTTTTTATGTACTTTTTTCTAATCTTTGCAACTAAAAAACACATTTAACAAGACAATCGATAAAAACAAAGGTATAACAATAATTTACAATCAGTTGAACTTGCCACAACAAATAGATTTTTCTTATTAAACTTTTCAGAAAAATTATTTTTATGTAAAATTTGTATTTTCGTAAAAAAAATCTTATCTTTGTGTAATTAAAAACTAAAAACTTAAAATATCATGAAAT
>DYQJ01000252.1 GCA_020719345.1 Draconibacterium orientale
TAACTAAAATTTTAAGGTTTAAATTTTTGCAAATATAATGTTTTTATATATATTTGCAAAAGATTTCCGCAGTTTTCAGTATATATGAAAAATCAGTAAATATGAATTTTGGTCACTATTTTTATACGCTACCAAAAAAATACCACTAACATTCTATATAACGGGCATTGCATTTTTTTGTGACACTTGTCTGTAATCGGACATTTGTGAAAAAAGTAAGTTTTTCGGTAACACGAACATTTTACCTTCAATCCCTATAAAAAAAGCAACGCTGTGTATAAATATTCGTTAGTGCTAATAAAAAAAATGAAATTGAAATTAAAGAAAATTTGATGCAGAAAAAACAAAAAAATCTAAAATGAAAAATATTGATAAACAAAGTTTAGAAAATGCATTTCTATTATTCGACACAGGCGATATAGAAACGTTTGAAATCGGGTCAACAAAAGGTTTGCAACAAATACACAGTTATTTATTTGGCGGTTTGTACGAATTTGCAGGTAAAATACGCAAAAACAATATATCAAAAGGCGGCTTCAGATTTGCAAACTCATTGTATCTGAATGAAGCATTGGGAAAAATTGAACAAATGCCTGAAAACTCGTTTGAAGAAATCATTTCTAAATATGTAGAAATGAATATTGCCCATCCATTTTTAGAAGGTAATGGTAGAACCATGCGTATTTGGTTGGATTTGATTTTAAAAAAGCAATTAAAAAAAGTTGTAAACTGGCAATTTATTGATAAAATACAATACTTGCAGGCAATGGAAAGAAGTCCAGTAAACGATTTGGAAATAAGAACATTGCTTTCAACCAATTTGACAGATGATATTGATAACAGCGAAATCATTTTCAAAGGCATTGAGCAATCATATTATTACGAAGGATACGAAAAAGAAGATGGCAAATAAAGAAACTTTTAATTGATTATACTATAAACGGCAACTTTGCCAATTTTGAGTATAATTAAAATTTTTAACTATTTTTACTTAGATAGTATTTTTTTACATGTTGATATTCAAATGTTGTGAAGTTTTAAAAAACTCATAACGTTTAAAGGCATGTTTCATTTATTAGGTTACACTTCTTTGCGAGACTCTGCGTGAAATATTTGATTATCAATTTCTCGCAGAGTTTCGCAGAGTTAAAAACGCAAAGTTCCGCAAAGTGTAAACTAATAAATGAAAGATGCCCGTTTAAATTACGTTTGTATTATCAACACCTCAAAAACACTACCCTTATTTTTTAGGATTATCAATAGCTTTAATTATCGTTTAATTATCGTTTAATTATCGGTGTACTTATTTGCGAAAATCGGAGCAAATTTAAAAGATGAGAAGTATAAAAAAAGTGCCCAGAACAAGACTCGAACTTGCAAACCCTTGCGAGCGCCAGCCCCTCAAGCTGGTATGTTTACCAATTTCACCACCTGGGCAATCTTTACTGCAAATGTAATAATAAAAAAAGAACAACCAAATAAAAATGCAATTATTTTTTGTGATATTCTATAATTTTTTTTACCTCTTCTATTGCTCGGTTTGTATATTCTATATAGTTATCTATTAAATTATTAATTATCAGATTATTATCAAAAGTATAGTTCATTTCTATTGCTTTACTTATTTCTATCAAATTAGAAATTCCTAATATATTAAAATCATTTTTTGATTTATGCGCGATAAATATTACTCTTGCAATGTCCTTATTAGAAAAACTAATTTTCATATTTTCTATATTTTCGCTTGCCTGATATACGAACATCTCTAATATCTTAATAATATTTTCATGAACAGCACCGAGCGTTTTGTACAAATATTCTAAATTAACATATTTTAATTCAATTAGCATTGGATTTTATAAAAAAAATTATATTTTTGCAAAGGTAAAAAATAAAATAAAAATAACCAAAAATATTATATGGAAGAGGAAATTATTTGTTATTGTAAAGGTGTACTAAGAAGATAAATAATAAATGCTATCAGTACCAAAGGTGCGATATCCGTATCTGATATTCAACGAATTACAGGTGCCAGCACAGGATGTGGACGTTGTATGCGCAATGTTGAAAATATTATTAACTCCGAGATAAACCGAGATAAAAATATTTTTACAAAACATGACTAAAATCAATATCTTAAAATATTGAAATGTCAGTAAAATTTATTTTATTTGCACTAATTATTAATTCAAATAAAAAATAAATTGTAATTTATGGAGAAAAGAACTATCGTAGCAATGCCTGGAGATGGTATAGGTAAAGCTGTTTTGGAAGAATGTATTAGAGTATTAGACGCTGCTGGTTTTCAAGCGAATTATGTAAACGGAGATATTGGTTGGGAATTTTGGTGTAAAGAAGGTAATCCGTTGCCACAAAGAACCATAGATTTAATTACCGAGCATAAAATAGCATTGTTCGGAGCTATTACTTCTAAACCTAAGGATGAAGCTTTTAACGAATTAGCACCCGAACTAAGAGAAAAGAACTTAGTATATGCAAGTCCGATTGTATCCTTGCGTCAGTTTTTTGGATTGGATATTTGTATGAGACCTTGTCGTTCCTTTATCGGAAACCCTTTGAATTTCATACGCCGAGCAGCAGACGGAGGTATAGAAGAACCTAAGATAGATGTCGTTATATTCCGCCAAAATACCGAAGGTTTATACGGAGGAGTAGAATGGTCAAATCCTCCTAAACAAGTTTATGACGCACTAATGACGCACCCTAAGTTCAAACAAAACTTCGGAATGCACCCAGTAGAAGAAATATCAGTATCTACTCGTATTTTCTCTAAGAAATATACAGGACGAATTTTGCGTGCTTCATTTGAACATGCCAGAAAATTCGGTTATAAATCGGTTACTGTTTGTGAAAAACCTAATGTTATCCGCGAAACTTCCGGTATGATGTATAAGATGGCTCAACAAATTCAAAAAAATGAATACCCTGAAATTCAATTGTGGAACACAAATATTGATGCACAAATGATGTGGCTCACTAAGAATCCGGAAGACTATGGAGTAATTGTTGCCGGTAACATGTTTGGAGATATAGCATCTGACGGCTTCGCAGGTTTAATTGGCGGACTCGGATTTGCAGCAAGCGCACAATACAACCCTGAAACAGGAGTAGCAGTATTTGAACCTACACACGGCTCGGCTCCTAAATATGCAGATTATGAAGTATCTATAGTGAATCCTATCGCAATGATAGACTCGGCTATTATGATGCTCGAATTCATCGGAGAAAAAGAAATAGCTGCTAAAATACGAACAGCAGTAGCCGAAGTAGTGTCAGAAGGCAAAGTACGAACTTATGATATGATGAAGATGACCGGACGCGCTGATGTAGTAACTAAAGGCGCCGCCTCTACCCGTCAAATGGCTGACGCAATTATAGAAAAACTTAAATAAATCTAATAATTATTAGCAATCACGCAAAGTAACTAAATTTCTATTTTTTAATTATTTGAAAATTAGCGACTTTGCGTGAAAATGCACTAACTATGGCATACAGAAATTTTAAGGAAGATGATAAAAGAGAAAATATTATCTTCCCGATTTGTCATTAATACTTGATATTTTTCAACAAATTATTGATTATTATAAAAAAAATGCAAAAAAGTAAAAAAAAATAGCAGAAAAATTTGCAAGATAAAAAAATAATATTTACATTTGCATCGCAATTACGGGGTGTAGCGCAGTCCGGTTAGCGCATCTGGTTTGGGACCAGAGGGTCGCAAGTTCGAATCTTGCTACCCCGACATATAAGATAAAATCGTTTTTTACAACTAATTTATTGATAGCCCTTCTTAAAAAAAGAAGGGTTATTTTTTTATATTTATTTGATTATGAATGTTATAAAAATACAAGAGTATGATTATCATTTGCCGGAACAAAAAATAGCAAAATATCCATTATCTAAACGTGATACGGCTAAGCTATTGATTTATAAAAATACTAAGATTTCGCATGCCACTTTTGAAGAACTGACAGATAATTTGCCTACAAATAGTTTGATAGTATTCAATAATACGAAGGTCATCAGAGCAAGACTTTTTTTAAATAAAATGACCGGCGCACAAATAGAGATTTTTTGCTTAGAACCACACTCGCCATCTATATACGAAGAAATATTTCGCGCCAGAAAAACATGTCAATGGACTTGTATTGTAGGAAATTTAAAGAAGTGGAAAAATGAAATATTAGTCAAAAAAATAGAAATAAATAATATAGAATTCCAGATACGCGCCGAAAAATTAACACACTCGGGAGAAAATACCTTAATACAATTTAACTGGGATGCTGATTTTACATTCTTAGAAATACTTAATAATGTTGGTAATATTCCTATTCCGCCATATCTAAATCGCAAATCGGAAGTTAGTGATTTAGAAACTTATCAAACATATTATTCCAAAATTGATGGCTCGGTTGCTGCACCTACTGCCGGATTACATTTCACTAAAGATATTTTGGCTAAAATGGAAACACTAAAAATAGAAAAACAGGAGGTCACTTTGCACGTAGGCGCAGGAACTTTTATGCCCATAAAAACAGATATTGTTAATCAACACGCCATGCACAGCGAATATTTTTATGTAAACAAAAATATCTTGCAGCAAGTTATTAAATACCAAAATAATATTACTGCCGTAGGAACGACAACAATTCGGACTTTAGAGAGTATATATTGGATAGGTGCAAAAATGCTAACTGCTCAAAACCATGAAGATATATTTTATCTCTCGCAATGGGAAGCGTATTCTTTACCTGATAAATACAGTATTTCTGAAACTATCGGCGCAATTTTAAATTATATGTCCAGAAAAAATATAGAAGAGTTCTCGGCTCGAACACAAATTATGATAATTCCCGAATATAAATTTAAAATAGTCAGCCGCTTGATAACAAATTTTCATCAGCCAAAAAGTACTCTCTTGTTGTTAATAAGTGCATTTGTCGGAGGAGCATGGAAAGATATATATGAATATGCTTTACAAAATAATTTCCGATTTCTTAGCTATGGAGATAGTTCACTTCTATTCGGCGCGCATTCATAAATTTGACAAATAAAACCATTTTGTTATCTTTGTGAAAATAATAGTTTAAGAAAAGTTATCCGCAGAGTTTCGCAAAGATAAATATTAAAATTTTGATAGCGTAAAATAATGGTGACTAAACACGCTATTTATTTTATTTT
>DYQJ01000427.1 GCA_020719345.1 Draconibacterium orientale
GAAAAACAAGCTAAACTTACGGCAATCAATTTGTTATGTAAAGAATACACCACCGAATTTATGTGGGAAGAAGCCGAAAAATATTACAATGCCATTGCAGACGGAAAAGATTTTTATGTATTTATTCCCGACTGCTACACCGAAGAACAAAAGGTTGCCTTTAAAACTAATATCAAAAAGCACAGCTGTATAAAAGTAACTAACGAAAACAGTGTGGAAGGAGGAGTAGAGTTAAAATGTAAAACCTGGATACCGCTACAATCAGATATAGTAGATGAGTTGAGACTCTTAAAACCTTCCTCCATAACAGGTAAACTTTTTTTACGTGCCGAATATATAGAGGTAGAATGTAAAGGTAAATAATGTTTAATTTTTATAAATTTTTATAATATGAAAAAAATCTTTTTTGCAATAGTTTTGATTTGCTCTTTTTTGGCAACTCGCGCACAACATATACTGCCCGTAGAAATTTCTACAGACCCCCGTAATATAGAAATTGCAATTTTTGGAGCAGGAACAGTAGATGGAAGCTCTGCTGCCTTTGTAGAATCTTTCTCAAGTAAAGCAGATATAGGATTTGTATTAAATACAATGGTCAGACCAAAAGGTTCGGGACTTACATATAAACAATTTGTTGTGAATCTAAACCCAATTATCATTGACTGGAACTCTTTTTCTATTAATACTTTAACAAAAACATCTATAGACAGCTTCTCCGTACAACGTATGCCGTTTTCGGAAGACTGCTTTTTGCACATAGGAATACGAAGTAATACTATCTCCCGACTAAAAAAAGTTTCAGACCCAAATCAACGAATTATGCACAGCTTCTGGACTGACATAACATGGAGACCGTATGCCTTTGATGGTTCGGACTCTATCAATCTCGGAAAAACTTTGTCATTTCAAACTTTCAATATTACTGCCGGATACCAATATAATTTTTATAAAACCGAAGTCCCGGTCATAGAAACTTTTATGATAGGACTGTCTCCGCAAATATGTTTTATGGGAGTCAACGAAGCCGAAGCCAATCAAGGTGACTTATCAGAAGTGTATGGTCAGGGAAAATATGCCGGACAAAATTTTGGCGGTTTCGGAGGAAAACTTACTGTACAAATAAAACATTTGAA
>DYQJ01000428.1 GCA_020719345.1 Draconibacterium orientale
TCCCAACCATTTTCTCCCATGTAATTCATTGCGTCAACCATACTGTTAAACTTTCGCGGTTTCCCTTTTTCATCTACAATGTACGAGGTATTTAAAGATAAAATACCTTTACTCTCGCCCATATCTATTTCTACTACTACCTTACCGAGCAAAGTTGCTGTACCTACTAATTCACAATAAATAACCTTTGTATCTTGTGCGAACATATTTAAAGATAAAATGCTCAGCATCACGCAAAAAAATAACTTTCTCATTTTCTTATTATTTCAAAACTACGTACAAAGCATGAATAATACCTGGGACACCTCCTAACAGACACCACAATAAATTGTATATTACAGGCATTCCCCAATCGGTTTTTAAACCTACTGCAACAAACGGAAGGAAAAAACATAAAACAATCAACACAGCCTTAGATACTTTTGGAGCTTGCTCTGACATTTTTTTAGTTATTTTCAAATCGTCAAACAAATTACTTACTTCTTCTGTACTTGTAACTACTTCTAAATTAGAAGAGTTCTTACTCACGACCACGCTACTTTGCACTGCATAATTAGTTTTTCCAAACAATAGTGCAACTACTAACACCATAAAAAACTTAAACACTTTCATACATATAAAATTTAAAACGTTAATAAATATATTTAATTAAAAAAAATATTATTGACTAATTTCTTACCTTTTAGATTGTTGGGCTACCCTTATAAAGTTGGACAAAATTTTGAACCATATAAGAATTATAAGGTCATATAAGTTGTACCAGTCAATCTTATATGACCTTATATTCCTTATATGGTTCAAAATTTTGTCCAAGATTACGTGGGTAGCCTTGTTTTCATTTTGTTTGATTTTAAATTGTTATTAAATTATAAAATTAAAATTCTACATTTCTTTGTTTCAAAGTTAATCTATTATTTTCAATATTTTGTATTTTGTTATGTTTTTTTTGTAGCTAACGAAAAACAACTATGCGTAGTTGCCTGAGTGTCCGCACGTTCGTTTCAATTTTCTACTTCTGTTTGTTTTTGCACTTTCGCACACAACTACCACCGAAACAGGCAATTATCGCATGTTGTATGTTAACCCTCTGTCTGCTTCGCCGTTCCATAAATAAAACGAACTCGTTT
>DYQJ01000253.1 GCA_020719345.1 Draconibacterium orientale
CTACGTTGCTAAATAGTTACCACAATTCTATGTAATATAGTGGAAGGATGAGGTGGCGCTATTTTAAATTTCTACAAAGATGTCGTGGCTAACGCCACTAAAAAAAATGTTCATAAAATTTACAGGAAAATAAACTCATTTTTACAACAAAATAAACGTACCAGTTGAAAACTTTGGCAAGTTTTAATTACAAAACAATTATATAATAATAAAAGAGAACCGCCAGATAAGATTAATAAGACAAAATAAAATAAATAAATATGTTAAAAACAAAATTCTTTTTTTCGTTACTAATATTTCTTTTTGCCGGGACACAATTGTTTGCTACTTCAGTCACCGGAAAAGTCATAGACAAAGACTCTACTGTAATAGCTTTTGCTAATGTTTATATTAAAAATTCTACTTACGGAACAATAACAAATCAAAAAGGAATATATTTTTTAGAACTAACACAAGGCGAATATACCATTGTTTACAGCTTTGTAGGATTTCAAGCAGTGGAAAAAAATATATCTATCAAAAAAAATCAAACTCTGGTATTAGATGTTATTTTGATAGAAGAAGATGTGGTGTTGGAAGATATAGAGATTGTAGCCGATAAAATAGACCGAGCCAAAAAGATTATTAGAAATGCCCGCGACAGACGAAAAACATTTCTTGACAGTATAAGAACTTATGAATGTGATATTTATGTGAAAACATCTATAGAGAAAGAATCCGAAGTACCGAATCCTGAAAATTCTAAGGATTTCGCCTCGTATTTGAAAAACGAAAAACTTAATTTGATAGAATACCTGGCTAAGGTATATTATAAAGCCCCGAACCGCTTTTTTGAGAATATAACTGCATATCATAACTACTCGGAGCAAGCAGAGGCAGACCTCTTGTACATGAGCGCCGAGTATGGAGAACATGACATCACCCCACACCAATACAGCACAGGAGATAATCCTAATATCTTTTATAAAAACTCCTCTACCGGTAATTTTAACTTCTACGAAAATATGATGGAATTACCTATGCTTTGTCAACAACCGCTTATTTCTCCCATCGCCAATAATTCTTATCTTTATTACAAGTACGAATTTGTAGAAGCTTTCCTTACTGACAGTCAACGAATAAATAAAATTAAAGTAACCCCACTCAACAAGCAAGCCGCATTGTTCTATGGAAATATTTTTATTGAAGACTCTACGTGGGCGCTGTCATCTGTTGATTTGTTTATCAACGAAGCCGTTTTACTTAGATATGAAAATTTTAATATTATACAAAATTATAAGAAAATTGATACCGATATTTATTTGCCTTCGCGAACCGATATAACTTATACTATCAAAGAAAATGCAGGATATATTTTGGGGACTTCTAAAATCACCAGCAAAAATTATATTGTCAATAAAGACATAAGCAGTAAAATGTTTGGTAATCAAATAATCAAATACTCGGATGATGCATTTGATAAAGACTCTACTTATTGGATAGAAAATAGATTTATACCCATGAAATACAAAGAGATAGAATTTATTAAAAAAACAGACAGCATACAAGATTATTATGCAAGCGACGAATACTTAGACCGACAAGACTCTATTTTCAATGCAATTCGTTGGTGGACTCCGTTTATTTATTACGGAATTAGAAATCACTATACGGACACAGAATTTTATATTAGTGGTCTGGTAGAGCAAGTGGTACCGCTTGGAGTAGGAGGATATCGTCACCGACTACCATTTCATCTGAAAAAAAGACTCGCTAACGGAATGCTCGTGGAGACAAATTTTAAAATTGACTATGGTTTTGCAAACCAAGACTTAAAAGGCACTTTCGGAATAGGACTTACTTATTTTCCACGAAAATTTGTCCGTACTTTCGTTGAAATAGGAGATAATTATGAAATGATTAATACTTATGCCTCTTTCACACAGCTACTTAGCCGTAGTAATTATGTAAGAAACAGAAGCTTACAAATAAGCCAACGAATGGAAGTCTTTAATGGATTTTATGCCGAATTACGATTTCTGTACTCTAAACAGTTTCCTATTAATGATATTAAACTGGAACAATGGTCTAATTATGTATTTGAAGACATGAACACGCCCGTAGAATTTTTATCTTACATTAAAACAGAAGTTAATTTGCAAGTAAAATATGTCATCGGACAAAAATATTATTTCCGCAAAAAAGTGAAATATGTTATAGCCACTGACTATCCCGAATTGGCTTTCCTCTATCGCAAAGGTCTGCCTAATATTTTTAACAGCGAAGTGAACTTTGATTATATAGAATTAGCCGCTAAACACGACATGAAGCTCGCACGCATGGGAGAGATGCGTTGGCAAATAAAAACCGGAATATTTTTTAATAAACACGACCTGCGTATTTTAGAGTACAAATATTTTCGCGGCTCGGATATAATCTTTTTTATTGACCCCGTAAATACTATGCAATTATTGGGACCTACGCTCAACACGAGTCATCAATTTTTGCAGGCAAATATTATTTTCCATTTTGAAAGTATAATAAATAAAATTCCTATTCTCAAACTCACAAAATTAACGCTCGCAGCTGGAGCTGGAACTTTGAATATTCCTAATCAAAATTTCTATCATGCAGAAATTTTTGCCGGAGTAGAACGAGTTTTTAAAATAAAACGACAACCTTTCAGAATAGGTATTTATGCTTTAACATCAGATAATACTCTGTCAAAAGCCGACTACTCTTTCAAAATAGGTTTTGCCGGATTTCATGAATATAGTAATAAGTGGAGCTATTAATTATACTATAAACGACAATTTGCCAAAGTTTAAAACTTTGGCAAGTTCTAATTATGAAACAATTAGATACGAATAAAAGTAAAAAAAATAAATTTTTGGTTGCATGCAAGAAAAAAAATGAAACTTTTTTTGTTATTATTTTATTTTACATATAAATTAGCACCGTTTATTTTTGCGATGATTTTTTGAGTTATAAAATAATAAACATTAACTAACTATCAACTCAATTTGAAAAAATTGGCTAATTTGAAAATAGGTTGTCCATTTTTTGTCCTGTGACTGTCCTATTTTTGTCCTATTAATAAATTTGGAATTTATTTTTTTTCACGTATATTTGCGTTATTTTTTTAGTAATAATTTGATAGCGTAAAATAATGGTGACTAAACACGCTATTTATTTTATTTTCAAGTACTTATAAAATTCGTTTATTTATAATTTTGTATATACATTTTAAATGTTATATTATTGAAAATCAGATATATAAAAAAATATTTGTATATATGAAAAATCAGTAAATTTGAATTTTGGTCACTATTTTTATACGCTACCAATGTTTTATAACAACATCAGCGCACAAGTGTTGCCACAGTACAATTTGTACAATCAAAATCTTATGCAAATTAATCCCGCCGATGCCGGAATAAATGCAGGTCTGACAGCTAACATAGGTCATAAAATACAATGGCTCGGACTAAAAGATGCCCCGCAGAACACTTATTTTAGCTTCGACGCACTCATGACAAGCTCTATGGGACTCGGTATCATAGCAAATAAACAAAAGATGGGACTACTTGACATCTCTTACATAAGCTTAAACTATTCTTACCGAATTGCCTTAGGGACAGAGCATTCGTTAGGATTTGGTGCAAGCATAAATTTTTGCAAAATAAATTAGAAACCGAAGCGCTTTCGCAATACGAATTAGATGACCCTGCGGTGTTATCTAACAAATTTGACGAATCGCTTTTAACTAATGGCGCCGGTATTTCGTATCGTTATAAAGATTTGGCTATAGATATTAGCTCGCCGCTTCTGTTTTCGTATCAAGAAAATAAACTTTTTCAAACAGTTTATGGATATGTTGCATACGACTTTTATCTCGCCGAAGAAAAGTGGAGACTACAACCTTCTACTTTTGTGAAATACATGTATGACAGTCCATATCAATTAGATATTAATTTTCAGGCAACCTATAATTCTAATCTCTGGGCGCAAGCAACGTATTCTACTAATAAAGACATGATTTTTGCAGCCGGCATTTTTATCAAATATGTAGGCATAGGATATGCGTATGAATTGAATCTTAAACCGATGTCATACGTATCAAGCGGCTCGCATGAAATTGTTGTGCAGATGAGCTCACCTTTTTCGCTAAGTCAAAAGAAACCGCTTTTTATTGACAGCAAAAATAGAAACATGTGGAAGTAAATTTTATATACTATAAACTGCAACTTGCCAAAGTTTAAAACTTTGGCAAAGTTGAAAAAAATTATATTTTTTTTTGCAAAATTATTTTTTTTTTGTATGTTTGTAAAATTAAAAAATAACTTCGGAATTTATAAATTATAATTTACTTTGTGGTCTAATTAAATAATAAATTATCGTATGAAAATTAAAAAATCAATTATAAGAAGTATTCTAAAAGAAACATTCAAAGATGTAACACCTCTGGTAATAGAAGGAAGATATAAACAACAAGAATACATAGAAGAATTTATTAATAAGGTCAACAAAAGCTGTAAAGCACAAAAGTTAAAAGCAAATAAAACAACATCTTATTATCATGACGACAGAAAACAAGAATATGTTTATGCAAGTCTATATTGGCATGACAGTTACTATGATAGCAGCAATCTATGGGTTGGATTCGAAGAAAACGTTTTAACTCTATCAGACTACTCCACAGAAGTTGGAATAGACGGCTCAATGGAAAAACTCGCAGCCTTTTATGATAAACTGGAACTTGAACGAGATAAATTACTGTTTGAAATAAATAAAAAAGAAAAAGTTAAAAATATTAAAGCTAATGCGATAGAATCTGCAATAATTGAATTAGCTAAAGAAGATAAATTTGAGTATTACATAGAAACAAACTCAATACGACTCAACTTATATATAAAAATAACAAGCACATCAGAACTGCTCATACTAATTCCTTTCTCTAAATTCCAAGACGCAATTAAAAATGTTCGTGAAACAGTGCAAACAATACGACAATTAACTGAAC
Source organism: Draconibacterium orientale (assembly GCA_020719345.1). Taxonomy (GTDB): domain Bacteria; phylum Bacteroidota; class Bacteroidia; order Bacteroidales; family DYQJ01; genus DYQJ01. The sequence continues at coordinate 5,003 of DYQJ01000253.1, forward strand.
AAGGATTACAGTTCAAAATCAAAGCATTAACACGAACCGCATGGAAAAAAGTTTTTTAACACATACATACTCGTACCGAATCTACTTAGGGACAATTATACTATACTATAAACGGCAACTTGCCAA
>DYQJ01000034.1 GCA_020719345.1 Draconibacterium orientale
CAACTACTTGATATTCAAGTAAAAGCCAAATTATAATTCTTAATTTATAATTTACATAGATAAATATTTATTTAAAAATATGAATATAAATTTAAAACTTACATATATGATAAAAGGGAAAATTATTAGAGGCGAATATTTTGACTCGGTTAGTCTGATGATAGCATCACAAAAGATTAACCAATTAAGCGGTATCAAAGATGCCTCCATTGTGATGGCTACCAATGAAAACAAGTCTATATTGAAAGCCGCCGGACTATATCTATCCGAATTTGATAACACGCAAGACGCCGATTTGATTATTGTCATCACAGCAGACCAGCAAACGCACTTAGAATCTGCTTTTTTACAAATCAACGACATCTTGGCAAACATGCGAAAAAAAGACGACGACGACACTAATTTTTTGCCGCGAAGCATTGACGCCGCCGTAAAACAAATGCCTGACGCTAATTTATGTTTAATCTCTATCGCCGGAAAATATGCTGTCCAAGAAACATGGAACGCACTGAATAACAATTTGCATGTAATGTTGTTCTCCGACAATATAAGTGTAAAAGACGAGATAGAATTAAAAATTCACGCCAAAGAAAAATCGCTTCTCCTGATGGGACCCGACTGTGGAACAGCCATTATTAACGGCATACCTTTGGCTTTCGCAAACGTGGTGAGCAGAGGAAAAATAGGAATTGTAGGCGCCTCCGGAACAGGAATACAAGAAGTAAGCTCAATTATTTCTAATCTCGGACAAGGAATATCGCAAGCCCTCGGAACAGGAGGACGTGATGTGAAAAAAGAAGTAGGTGGAATTATGTTCATCGAAGCCATTAAAGCTCTTAATAATGACCCGAATACCGAAATTATTGTGCTTGTCTCTAAACCACCACATGACGAGGTAATTACAAAAATCAGTCACGAATTGAAAAATGTAACCAAACCTGTAGTCGCAATCTTCATCGGCGGCTCAATAGAAAAAATACAACAATCGGGAGCAATTCCTGCACAAAATCTGGAAGAAGCTGCTTTATTTGCAGTAGCCATCGCAAACGGACAAAATATAGAGACCGCGAAAAATGAAATATCTACTAAATATTTAGACTTAAAACAGACTGCTCAACAGATAGCCAAAAACATAAAAGGTAAATACATTCGTGGACTTTTTAGTGGCGGAACACTTTGTGACGAAGCACAGCTGATACTTAAAAATTATATTGGAAATACATATTCAAATACCCCACTCAATCCCGAATATAAACTCGCTGACCTGTGGAAAAGTCAAGAAAATACTATCATCGACCTCGGAGACGACGACTTTACAAACGGCAGACCGCATCCAATGATAGATTATTCGCTAAGAATGAAACGGATGTTGGAAGAAGCACAAGACTCGGAAACAGCAATTATATTGATAGATATTGTATTAGGTTACGGTTCACATCTTGACCCTGAGGTAGAACTAATTACGACTATTCAAAAAACCAGAGAAATTAATCCGAATCTTTTAATTATCGCTACCATCGTAGGCACTGACCGTGACCCGCAAAACAAACAACATTTGAAACAGCTGTTAATAGAAAATAATGTCTTCGTAACTCAATCTAATGCAGAGGCGGCTACTTTGGCAGGCGAAATAATTTTTTATAAAAAAAATTAATTTTTTTTTTTTGTGAAAAAATATTTTAACTTTGCAATACTATAAAAGTAGAGAATAAATTAACAAATATAAAATTAATTGTATTATTATGGCTGACAATAAATATGTTTATTACTTTGGTGGAGGTAAGGCAGATGGACAATCTGATATGAAAAATTTGTTAGGTGGGAAAGGTGCTAATTTAGCAGAAATGGTTAATATTGGATTACCTGTTCCGGCAGGTTTTACTATCACTACTGAGGTATGTACTGCTTACTATGAGAACAATCGTCAATATCCTTCTTGCTTAGAAGCACAAGTGTTGACGGCATTAAAAAGTACAGAAACCGAAATGGGTGCAGTTTTTGGCGACAAAGATAATCCGTTACTCGTATCGGTTCGCTCCGGCGCAAGAGCATCTATGCCAGGTATGATGGAAACAGTTCTTAACGTAGGGTTAAATGATATTACTCGCGAAGGGTTGATAAAGAAAACCGGTAATCCACGTTTTGTTTATGACTCACAACGCCGCTTGATTCAAATGTATTCTGACGTGGTCATGGAAAAAGCTGCCGGTATAGAACCAGCAGAAGGCAAAGGAGTCCGAATACAATTAGAACACGAACTACACGCTATGAAGCTAAGACGAGGAGTAAAAGACGACACCGAATTAACTGCTGACGACTTGAAGGAACTTATTGCTATATACAAAGATAAAGTTAAAGAAGTTCTCGGTAAACCATTCCCTGAAGATGCTATGGAACAACTATGGGGCGCCGTAGGTGCAGTATTCCAAAGCTGGATGGGAAGACGTGCTATCTCTTATCGTCGTATAGAAAATATACCAGACCAATGGGGAACAGCAGTAAACGTGCAATCAATGGTATTCGGAAATATGGGCGACACATCGGCTACCGGAGTAGCATTCACACGAAACCCTGCAACTGGAGAAAATTATTTCTACGGCGAATGGTTGGTTAATGCACAAGGAGAAGATGTAGTAGCTGGTATCCGCACACCAAACCCTATTAACGAGGTAGGTAAATCTGAACATACTGAACACTTAGTTTCCTTAGAAACAGGTATGGCTGAAGCATATACTCAATTAGATGCCATCCAAAAGAAACTCGAAAACCACTACAAAGACATGTTGGACATAGAATTTACTATTCAAGAAGGTAAATTGTACATGTTGCAATGTAGAGTAGGTAAACGAAACGGTACTGCCGCAGTAAAAATGGCATTAGATATGCTCGCCGAAGGACGCATAGATGAAAAAACTGCTGTCCTAAGAGTACAACCTTCTCAATTAGAAGAACTTTTGTTCCCGCTATTAGACCCAAAAGCAGAAGCGAAAGCCGATGTTTTATGTAAAGGTTTGCCGGCAGGACCAGGAGGTGCGAAAGGACAAATAGTACTAACCGCAGCTGACGCAGTAGAAGCAGTAAGAAAAGACCCTAAAGCGCAAGTAATTTTAATTCGCGAAGAAACTAATCCGGAGGACATCGAAGGTATGAGAGCCGCACAAGCTATTTTAACCGCTCGTGGAGGTATGACTTCACACGCTGCACTCGTAGCAAGAGGTTGGGGTAAATGTTGCATCGTAGGTGCTGCAGACGTAAAAATTGACTGGACTACACGAACAGTTAATATAAAAGGTGTATCTTTAAAAGAAGGTTCTTGGGTATCCTTAAATGGAACTAAAGGAACTGTTTATGAAGGTAATTTACCGACTGTAAGCGCTGCCGAAAACGAAAATCTTGTGAAATTCATGACCATCGTAGATAAATTCCGAACCATGAAAGTCCGAACCAACGCCGACACCCCAGAAGATGCTACCAAAGCACGTACTTTTGGCGCCGAAGGAATAGGTTTATTTAGAACTGAACACATGTTCTACGGCAAAAATTCGGAAGCTCCATTGTTCTGTTTGCGAAAAATGATTATTAGTGCTAACGAAAGCGAACGCCGAGCCGCATTAAATGAACTTTTCCACTTCGTTAAAAAAGACGTGAAAGATACATTAGCAGCAATGCAAGGTTATCCGGTTACCTTCCGTACATTAGACCCGCCATTACACGAGTTCGTACCTGAACATAAAGAAGAACGCGAAAAACTTGCTGAAGCTTTGAGCATCACAATGGAACAATTTGACGAACGAGCTAATAAACTTCACGAAGTCAACCCTATGATGGGACACCGTGGAGTACGACTCGGTATAACTTATCCGGAAATTACCGAAATGCAAATTCGTGCCATCTTTGAAGCTACTGCCGAGCTATTGCAAGAAGGAAAAAATGTTTTCCCTGAAATAATGATACCGGTAACTTGCATAGAAACTGAATTGGCTCACCAATATAAAATATTTGAAAAAGTATATCCTGAAGTATTGGAGAAATTTAGCATGAAAGAAATTCCGCACTTAATTGGTACGATGATAGAAATTCCACGTGCAGCTCTTGCCGCCGATAAGATGGCTAAATATGCACAATTCTTCTCCTTCGGTACCAATGATTTAACTCAAATGACTTTTGGATTCAGCCGAGACGACATCGGTGGATTCCTTAACGACTACTTAGACAAACGTATCCTTCCAAACGACCCGTTCCAAAAAATTGACCAAGATACAGTCGGCGAACTAATGAAGATTGCATGTCAAAGAGGACGAGCTACAAGACCGGATATTAAATTAGGTATTTGCGGCGAACACGGAGGAGAACCTACTTCAGTAGAATTCTGCTACCAAATAGGTTTATCTTATGTCAGCTGTTCACCTTTTAGAGTACCTATCGCCAGATTAGCTGCTGCACAAGCTGCTATTAAAAATGCTAAGTAATTAATAAATAAGTGATTAATTGTTAATGATAATAAATTTATGCTCTGACTATTTGTCAGAGCATTTTTTTCAAAAAATTAACTGAACCCAAAAATGGAACTATAAGTATTCAAAGATGATAAATAAATTTATTAAAATACAAGGAGTTGGAAAATTTAAAAATTTTATTGCAACGGAAGACATTTCTTTTGTAAGAAATAATATTATCTATGCTGAAAATGGATATGGAAAAACAACTTTAACATCAATATTAAATTCGTATGCACAAAACAAACCAGAATTAATTACAAAAAGGAAAACCATTGGAATAAAAAATCAAGAAATTGAATTATTAATAAATAATAAAAAATACAGATTCTTTAATGGAAATTGGTCTGATAATGTAATAGACGATGATATAGAAATTTTCGATACTTTTTTTGTAAATAATAACATATTTTCTGGTTTTGAGTTCTCGTTAGAACATCGGAAAAATTTATACAATTTTATCTTTGGCAAAGAAAGTATAAAACTCAATAATGAAATTTCAGAGATTAAATATCAAATAGAAAATCAAGCAAAAATATTAAAAGAATTAGAAAATACTATTCAAAATCAAATTAACAAATTTAATTTTTCAGTTTTTTTAAAATTACAACAGGATTATGAAATAGAAAAAAAAATAGAGTCTAAGCAAAGAGAATTTGAAGTAGCTCAAAAAGAAAATGAAATTTCAAAAAAAGAAAATTTATCTAATCTTTCCGGACTGCCTTTAAAAATAGATTATCTTGCAATAAAAGAAATAATTAAAAGCACGATACAAACAATTTCGGAAGCTTATTTGAAAATTGTAGAAACCCAAATAAACAAAATAAACCAATCCATATCAGAACCAAATGATTGGTTAAAAAAAGGAGTAAAATTTTATACTGACAGCAACAAAGACAGTCCCAATTGTCCATTTTGCCAACAATCTATCAAAAATAATCAATTGATTGAAGCTTATACAAATTATTTTACAGATGAATACAAAAAAATTGAAACACTTTTAATAAAATTTATAACTGATTTAAACAAATTAAAATCTGACCTTGCTTCGCAGAATTATTTATTAATTCACTCAAAAAATACACATTCTTTAGATTTTTGGAATAATTATTTTGAATCCAAAATTGAGCTTCCACATCCTCCAGACAGTAATATTTTATTAACCAATATTGATGAAATAATAAGGTTGTTACAGCATAAAAAAGAAAATTTATTTATTTCATTACCAACAGAACGTATAGATTTTTTTCAAAATTTATATGCTGAACATATTAAAAATATTGAAAAGTATAATTTTATTACTAATGAAATTAATTTCAATATTAAGAACATAAAAAGTAAAATAATTCCTTTTGAAGAAATAAAAAAAGAAGTGGAAATTTTAAATCTGATAAAAATCAGGTTTAAAGATGATATAGTTAAATTATGTAATGAATACAAAAAAGTGTGGATAGCTCATAATGACAATACGAAAGAAAAAGCAGATAAACAAAAACAATTGTACGATTTTTCAACTAAATTTATAAGCTTTTATGGAGATAAAATTAATTATTATTTAAAAAAATTTAATAATTCTTTTACTATAAAAAAGATTAGCAGTGGTTATGTTTCTACAAGTAAATTAGCTTCTGTTAATTATGAAATTCAATTTATGAATCAAAACATTTCTTTTAATGAAAATAGCACGGAAAATTCGGTGAAATATACATTAAGTGAAAGTGATAAAAGTTCATTGGCATTTTCTTTTTTCCTTGCGAAACTTGAATTAGATAATAATTTAAAAAGCAAAACTTTAATAATTGATGATTCAATATCAAGTTTTGATAAAAATCGGAGAAATCAAACCATTAGCATCATTTCTCAATTTTCTCAGAAAGTAGAACAAATAATAATGTTAACTCATGACCAGAATTTTTGTTTTGATTTATATACCAATACCCGATTTAATCCAAAGCCATTTTTAATTGATTATAATGGAAATATTCGTGAATATGAGAATATTAAAAACGATATAGAGTTGGAAAGAAAAGAAAAAATTACTTAAATTAATTTTTATAAAATTATGAAATCTTTTAGAATCTTTAATATAAAATCTTTTATAGATAGTCATGAAATAGAACTACGCCCAATTACAATCTTAGCAGGAAAAAATAGTTCGGGGAAAAGTGCCATCGTTCGATTTCCTGTGGTTTTAAAACAGTCGTTTAGTGATGATATATCAATGCCTATTTCATTAAATGGAAAGTATATAGACTACGGTAATTTTAAAGATGTCGTGCATAACCAAAAAGAAAATTCTTCGCTGACCTATGAAATTTCATTTGACGATGTTACATTATCAGATGAAGCTTTTATTCTTCAAGATAAAAAACCTAATTTTGAAAACATGACACTTAAATTTGATATTCAATATAAGGAAAGTACGATTTTTTTGAATGAATATTGCATATTTGTTGATAAACAAAAGTTAATAAGTATTTCGGGAAATAAAGCTTATTTATATCTATATTACGACTTTAAAAGTGAAGATTCTAAATTTATTGAGATGCCAAATATTGTATCTTTTGAAATTATTTTACAAAAAAAAATTGACATATTTATTAATACTAATCAATTTAATTCTCAAGAATTTGATTTAATTAGACCAACTATATTTTGGATAAAATCTTTGCAATTAAACAAACTTTTAACCGAATTTTCAGAAAATTTGATTTATATATCTTCGCTTAGACGAAGCCCCGAAAGAATATTTAGAATTATAGAAAATAAGCTTAACTATGTTGGAATTTTAGGTGAAAATACTGCTAATGTTTTAAAACAAAATAGTCAACTCTTAAATGACGTTTCAAAATGGATATCAACATCATTTGATTACAATCTTGAAATAGAAAATGAAAATCCTAATTTCTTTGAAATGAAAGTACAACATAAAGGAAAAAATTTTAAAGAAAATTTGTTTGATATAGGAAGCGGAATTTCGCAAGTTTTACCGATAATTACCCAAATTTATTTTAATAATACTTATAATGAAAATAAATTATTTGTTATTGAAGAACCTGAAATCCATTTGCATCCTAATGCCCAAGTGGAACTTGCTGAATTATTGGCTACAATAGCATCAAAAACAAAATTAAAATTTTTAATTGAAACACATAGCGAACATATTATTCGCAAATTACAAAGTATAGTTGCTAATCCGGCAGAAAATTTTAACAATGAAGATATAATAATTTATCAAACAGACCTAAATTTAGACGGTTGTTCTACCGTAGATAAGATAGAGCTTAATGAGAAAGGTCAATTTAAAACTAATTGGAAATCCGGATTCTTAGATAAAGCATATCAGCTTAGTAAAGAATTAATTATTAATAATTCTAAATCAAAATAAAAAGTATGAGATTGGACATTACTGTTTGTCATTCCGTATTAAAGCAATATTTACAAGCTGATTATTCGCCTGTAACAGGTTTACAGGAAGATAGAAATTTGCTTTATGAAATAACTAAAAATAATATTACTCTGAATAAAGATTTACTTACTTGTTATGAAATTGAATTTGAACAAAATCCATCACAATTGGATATTTATCAATCTTGGTTAGCTGCACAAACAGCCAAAAGCGAAGAAGAAACTCTTTTTTTAACAGATGATTTATCGCATGCTAATATAAATAGTTTGTTCACCTCAGACCTTTATTTTCAAATACTTGTTAATGTTGCCTACACTACTTATGATAAAATTATTTTTTCCAATTTATTAACAAGATATAAAACACCGTTGGAATTATTAAAAATTCTTCCAATGGATAGAGCAAGAATTCTTAATAGACATGAAAATAATTATTATAATAATTATCATTTACCATATAATAAAGAAATTCAAAATGGTGAATCGTGCAGCAATCTAAGCAAATGGCTTGGTAGAATATTAAAAGATGAAACAAATATTGAAATAATTGACCCTTATTTATACCAAAATATTAATAGTTTTAAGAATTACATTTTGCCACATATTAAGCATGGAGCAAATCTTACTTTCTATTCTGGATACACAAGAGATAACAATTTAGGAAGACCGTTAAATTCAGCAGATTTCATCAATGAGTTTAATAATACTGCTTACTCAAATTGGAATATTTCAAATGTCTTTTCGGTTCAAAAAATTGAAATTCATGATAGAAAAATTTTAACTGACAAGTATGTTATAAAAATAGGAAGAGGTCTTGATGTTTTTGGTCGCAATGGTACTACAAATCGCTGTGATATTGATGTATATTATCGTTCCAAATGGAATGGAGTACTACCTACACCTAACACAACAATAATGTGACAAAAAAAGACCATAGCATGTTAAAAAGCAAATTTATTAATATAAACTATTGAATATCAAGCTAAAAAGAACGTATTAATACAACTGACGCACATTCGAAGACGCTATGATGACATTGTAAATTACAACCGAAAAATTAATAAAAAATATAATTTTTTTTTTTTAACTTTGAAATATTATTTATATATTTGTCGCAAAGAGCTGATATGATAGCCGATAATTGCCAATTTTTATGCCAATTAAACTATAATAGAATCAATAGAATCAATAGAATCAACGTAATATAATTAAAATGTCAATAGAATTATTATATGTTTTAATCAAAGCTGCATGTAGCGACGGCAAGATAACAAGTGCCGAACGAACACATCTTATTAACGAAGCCCTAAGAATAGGAATTACGCATGCTAATCTTAATTTCTTGATTAATACCGAGTTAGAAAGAGTTAATAAAAATAAAAATATTGTAGAAACCGAAATACAAAACAATCAAAACGAGAATTCCGGTTTTATCACACAAAACAATCAAAACGATGCCTCCGGATTTATCTCGCAAAATAATCAAAACCTCCAATCAGGGTTTATAACTGATAATCAAGCTGTAAATACCGGAATAACTACAAGCAACAATCTTGATTCCTCTGAAATGTTTACTGACATAACTCCACTATCTTCGCAAGGAGCCATGAGTATTGTCAGTAAAGGAAAATATCATGGCAAGTGGGTTATTATTAAGCATTTAAAAAGTGAACATAAAAATAATTCCGTATATAAAGAACTTTTTATCAAAGAATTTGAAAATTGTTATCATTTAGACCATCCAAATATAGTACGCATAAATGGAAAAGGAGAGGACAAAAACGGACTATTTTACTTCATGGAATATATTGATGGACGCGAACTTAATATATTGATTAATAAAAAAGGCATAGAAAATGGTAAATTAATCAAAAAAATTGCCATTGAAATTCTTGATGCCTTAGATTATGTGCATAAAAAACAGATTTTTCATCGTGACCTAAAACCTGCGAACATACTTGTTACTTTCAAAGGAGATAATGTCAAACTTGTGGACTTTGGACTCGCACTTGCCGATGACTTTGACGATAATTTGAAGATGGCAGGAACTCCAAAATACGCAGCGCCAGAACAGATGACGCACAGCTTCAATATTGACGCACGAGCAGATATTTATGCCTTCGGAATCATACTTAAAGAAATGTTGATAGGAGAAAACAATAATATTCAACTAATTAAACAACGCTCCACACTCGCCGAAGAGATAGTTAAAAAATGCACCGAGCCAAAAATAGAACTAAGATATAATAATTGCCGACAAATTATTAATCTAATAAACAATATAGAGATAAGTGATTTATTTTTAGATAATTACATGGCAGTACACTCAATTAATATCAAATTTAAAACTATTGATAAAAATCAAAAAATAAACGAGTTACAAACAATAGAAAACTTTTTTGAAAATACTTATACTAAATACAAAAACGCAGAACTAAGATTTTTAGATAATAAATTTTCTACTCTCCCCAGATATGAAGAACTTACTAACGACAAATATTATTATGACCTGTTATTGGAAAATGTTAATGACAATTTTATAGAAGTTTTTTTAGAATATTATATCATCGCCGACGAATATCTTGTGAAATTCAACAAAATTAATTTCTTATTAACAAATTACCGCATTTTTATACGCACTTCTACATCCGACAAATACAATTTAATTTTGCTCTCCGAAATAAAACAGGAAGAGCTAAATCCGGCAGTATTAGATTATATTTATGCCAAATTTAGAACCTTTAAAATATTAATCGCTGATTTTCAATTAATTAAAAAATTAATTGATAATAAAATACATCTAAACATTACTGACAGGAATGCTTATTTATTGAATAAGAAAAAAAACGAGGTCAACAAAATTATACAAGCTTCTAATAATAACCTCAATAATAATATTAATTTATATAGCTTTTCTCAAAACAACATCTTTTTTACTACGATAGAGATGCTGATAGAAAATACGAAAAAAATATGGCATTCTATAGAATACGCATATTTGTACAATCGCAAAATTATTGACCACACATCAGAGATAAACAACAAGAATAAAATTGTAAAACAGATATTTGAAAAATATTTTCCTTACAAAAATGAATTTTTCTTGCTCGACTGTTTACATAAAAACGGATTAATAACTAATTATAGAATCTTTTATTACAATGAGTTAGCATTCAACTATGAGGTTATCACGTTAGAAAAAGTTGATAAATACCAACTCTCGCAAAATAATTTTACAAACACAGAAAATGTGCAGATAACTTTAAAAAATAATACAATTATCACCATTGATTTGGAAAATAATTTCGCTAATAAGCACATAGAACAACAAAGAATAAATGAAGTGATAAAACTTGAACTCTCACAAAAATATTTAACACAAGAGGCAAAACAATTTATAACCATTCATAAAGAACAAATGTTTTAATCATGAAATTAATTTTTTTTTATATTATATTTATTATATTTTGCAGCTGTGAAAAATATTCCGACAACCAGAACACTATATATTTGGGGGCTAACAGAATCGTTAAATCTAAATTAGTTAAAGATACACTAAAAATCGGTAAATATAAGATTTTTAATGACACGATTATTAAGATAAAAGACAGAAATAATATTATTAGTGTATATATTAAGTACCCGAAAAAAACAAAAATCAAAGGAACAATAGTAGCATTACCCGGCTGGAATTTACCGGTGATGGATTGGTGTGACAAAACAAAATTATGTGAACTATCTCGTAAACAGGGATTTATACTTATATTGCCGGAGATGGCAAAGACAGTTTATGCCTCAAATATATACAACGAAACAAGAAAAGACTGGCAAATTTATCCTACCCGAAGATGGTTTATTGACACTTTAATAACTACGATACAAACCGAATTGAAATTATTACTTCCTTCGCAGTATAATTGTATTTTGGGATTATCAACGGGAGCAAGAGGAGTGGCTTTAATCTGTATGGATTGTCCTAATATTTTCAAACGTGCAGCCGGTTTATCCGGTGATTATGACCATTCTAAAATTACTGCCGACAAAATAATGATAGGTTTTTATGGAACGATAGATAATTTTGAGGAACGCTGGCGAGAAACTGATAATGTTGTTTTTAATATTAAATCTTTTAACACCCCTATCTATCTGGCACATGGCAGATTAGATAATATTGTGCCATGCGAACAAACTATTTTATTTTACGACTCCTTAAAAAAATTTAAACCTGCTTTAACTACTAAATTGCATATAGATGAAAAAGCAGGTCATGATTACAATTTTTGGGACTCTGAAGTAGATAATATTTTAGAATTTTTCAGGGAATAAAATTACAAATTAAATCCTACTTTCTTTATTTCTACGTCGTTATAGTCTTTGGAATTTTTGTTATAGATGTCCGAGAGTACCATTGGCTTTGTGGGTTGTCCTTCTATTTTTAGCTTGTTCCACAAGACTTTTACTTTTGGGAGTTCTAACTCGGCAAATTCATATCTGGCGATGAGTCGTCCTTTTCTAAGAATTGCCTGGTCAATTTGTCGGATATTTGCATTGAAAGTGCAAATAATTTTAAATGCAAAAGCATCGGAGAGTAATCCATCTCCGAGATTTAACAGATTGACAAGAGAATTATTACTTGTATTCCCTAAGCTTCGCGGTTTCAAAAGGTCTTCACAATCTTCTAAGATAAAAATACTGTCTTTAAATTTAGAAATAAAAGGGATAAAATTAGGTGAGCTCATCGCATCCATCAGATTTAAAGGCAGAAAGATAAATCGTTTGTTTATTTTTGACATCAAGTATCTGATATATGTTGTTTTACCGGTACCATACTTTCCATGTAAAAGCACAAGTCCATTGTTATTAGACGTTTTTAAGAAGTCATAGATGATTTTATGCACTTCAAGAAAATTATCATTATAATTAGTAGCAAAGTCCAGATTTATCTTTTTTAGTTCAAAACGTTTGAACTCAAACCCTGTTTCGCTACGGCTTGTTGTAGATACCATGTAAAATCTCTGACGATGTTTCTTTTTCTTTTTCGCTATTTTAATGATACTAATTATGTCGGTAATATCTTTAAAATCAATGTCTTTACCATAATAGAATTCGGCTTTGTAAGAGCTTACTTCTAAGATAAAACAGTCTTTCATCTCTATTAAATAAGTAGAGCTGTTGTAGTCAATTTTATTTAAGTTCTTTGAACTTGCATGCTCTTCCTTCAAGATAAAATTGTCGTTTGTTAGTCTATAAGTATTTTTTAATTTTTTAATAAACAGTGCGAGGTCTATGGAGGCATAAACGCTGTACGTATGACAGAGCTGGTTATATTTGTGAATAAACAGCTTCGCCATGTGCAGTTCTGTTTCGTAGCCGCCAAAAATATCTAAATGAGTTCCGGTAAGAACGTTGTTAGCAAATTTGGATAAAATATTTTCATTATTTGAGTTCTGCGGTGTCGTTTTTATCATAAAATTATTTTTGTTTGATTTGATTTTTTATATCATTAAGTATAGTCGCAATTTCAAAAAAGGTAAAGCTCATGTAATGCAGGAGGAAAAAGATAGTAAATAACAGCGCGTTGTGTTTGTAAAATAAAAGATATATTACAATGAAAATCAGATATATAATAAGTTTTAGTCCGGTTGTCAGCATAAAATTAGTAGAAAATTTTGCAAGTCTCAGGTCTATTGACCTGAGCAGAAAATAATGTACCGTAAGCGTTATGGCAGCAAAAAAGACCGTAACTATCGGATATACAAACAAGAACCACTCGTTCTTAAGAAAGAATGTTGCGGTGGCAATGGCAAAGAATCCAGAAGACAGGACTGCTGTTCGTTTGATAAAATTTTTAAATTTCGGGTTCATACTTACTCTTTTTTGGGTCTGATGATTTCAAATTCGGGTTCGGTGATGTCAGTATTATTTTCGTCAGCGTTTTCTTGGTTGTTAAAAGTCTTCGTTATTTTGATATTAGCATCTGCGTCTTGTGTCTCAATAAATCGCATGCTTTTCATTTCGTAGAGCGAGAGTCGTTTGCCTCTTGCGCGGAAGCTTTTTACTTTAATAAAGTCGTCTGCCACGAATACGTCTGGTGTTTTGTACTCATATTTTCCGCCGTAAATTATTTCTACCAGAGGGTTTTCCACATTAGAAATGGCAACAAATAGTGAACCTTTATCTTCAGTAATGTAAAATTGTTCGTTCTCGGAGTCTTCAAAGATTAATCTTTTAAGATAAAAATATTTTAATGCGCCGTCATAATATATTACATTATAGACTTTTTGCGGGTCAAATTTTTCAACTATTATGGTATCTTCATTAAAATTAAAAGGTATTTCTACATTAGCAGTTCTAAATTGTCCGTTACTTCGTATGACAATTAATTTTTCGTCTATTTTAAATTCGCCGAGAAATTTACCGCGTCCGTCTATGTTAAGTTTTAAGATGTCCATATCTATCCACAATTTTTTGCCGCCGAGAGTAGAGTCTCCTTTTTCTTTCAAAGATATTTTAGCGGTCAAATATTTAGTAAGCACATTGCCTAACGAGTTTCTGTTTTTAATCAATATTTCGCTGAAGTCAAAGTCAAAAGTTCTGATTTTCAGACGCTCGCGCGGTCTGAGTTTGATAGTTAAAATTTCTGCTTCGCCGTTAAAATTAGCCGAGAAATATAATACTTCGGAGCTTTTATGGTCAGTTGTCATTCTATATTCTTTGTCGCGTGTTATTCCGCTGACAAAAAATCGTTTGGCATAGGAGACAGTTGTTGCGCCGTCTCTATAAACTACATTATAAATAGTTCGTTCATCGTTTTTTCTAAAGACATTAACATATATTGCATTTTGTCCGATGAAGAATTTGTCTACTACTTTAGTGATGACATAAGTTCCGTCTCTTCGAAATATTATCATGTCGTCAATATCAGAGCATTCGCACATATAAGTGTCTTTTTTCAAAGAAATTCCAGCAAAACCTTCAGTCCAGTTTACATATAATTTTTCGTTAGCGAGGACAACATCGGTGGCGACAATATTATCAAAGCTCTTAATTTCGGTCATTCGTTCTCTTCCTTCCGAGTATTTTTCTTTGATGTGTTTGAAATAAGCAATCGCATATTCTACAATATGTGCTAAGTCATAGTTTATTTGCTTCATTTCTTCTTCTATGGCTTTTATTTGCTCGTCAGCTTTGAAGGCATCATATTTAGAAATACGTTTGATTTTAATTTCGGTCAGACGCTCTATGTCTTCGGTTGTTACCTCACGTCTTAGTTTATGTTTAAAAGGTGTCAGTCCTTTGTCTATGGTGTCAATAATTTCTTGCCACGTAACGCATTCTTCAATAGTAATATAGATACGGTTTTCAATAAATATTTTTTCAAGAGAAGACAGGTGCCAGGCGTCATCTAATTCGGCGTTTCGTATCTGGAGTTCTTCTCTTAGCAGCTCCCGCGTTCGTTCGGTTGCCATTCTAAGGATTTCTGATACTCCAATGAAACGCGGTTTGTCGTCTTCTATGATGCATGCGTTTGGCGAAATGGCAACTTCGCAGTCGGTGAAAGCGTATAGTGCGTCTATCGTTTGGTCTGGCGAGACGTCAGAGTTAAGATGCACCAATATTTTAACTTTAGCTGCGGTTTTATCTTCTATCTTTTTAATTTTGATTTTAGCTTTATCAACCGCACTGACTACAGATTCTATTAGCGAAGTAGTAGTTTTTCCGTAGGGGATTTCGGTGACGCAAAGTGTTCGTTTGTCAATTTTTTCTATTTTAGCACGTACTCTAATTTTTCCGCCTCTAATACCGTCATTATATTTAGAGATGTCTATTGTGCCTCCTGTTGGAAAGTCTGGATATATTTCAAATGGCTGATTATTAAGGTGTTTTATAGAAGCATCTATTAGTTCAATAAAGTTATGAGGTAGTATTTTAGAAGCTAATCCTACCGCTATTCCTTCTACTCCTTGTGCGAGGAGGAGGGGGAATTTCATTGGCAAATGTATGGGTTCTTTATTTCTGCCGTCATATGATAATTTCCACTTGGTAGTTTTAGGATTGAAAGCAACTTCTAAGGCAAATTTAGATAATCTTGCTTCTATATATCTTGGTGCGGCGGCATTGTCACCTGTATAAATATTTCCCCAGTTTCCTTGAGTTTCTATGAGCAGGTCTTTTTGTCCGAGTTGCACTATTGCATCTCCTATTGAGGCGTCTCCATGCGGGTGATATTGCATGGTGTATCCGATGATATTAGCGACTTTATTAAATCGTCCGTCGTCTAATCGTTTCATTGCTTGCAGGATACGTCTGTGTACGGGCTTGAGTCCATCGTTTATATGCGGTACCGCACGTTCGAGGATAACATACGAGGCATAGTCCACAAACCAGTTGCGGAACATACCGGAGACTGTTTTTATGTGCTGTTTTTCGTGTTTTTGCTCGTCTTTATTTTCTATTTTAATATCTTTTTCTTCCACGTTGATAAAAATTAATTAATCTTTTGTCATATTTTAATACCCATGATAAGAATATCATCTATTTGTCGGTTGCTAATGTTCTTGTTCCAGTCTTTCCATGCATAGAATTTAGTTATTAACGTTTGTTTTTGTTCTTCTAATTCCAGATTGTTTATTGCTATAAACAAATCATATAGTGACCGTTTGAAGAATTTTTTATGTCTTGGTCCGCCAAATTGGTCAACATAACCATCCGAGAAAATATATAACATATCATCTTTTTGTAATGCCACTTCTTCCATAGAGAACTCTTTTTGGACTTTATTAAATACCGTAGCTCCAATAGGCATTCCATCGGCTTTATATTCAGTTAACTCACTGTTTCTAACCAAGATGAGTGGATTTTCGGCGCCTGTAAAATAAGCTTTCATAAGTTTCTTATTTACTTTTAAGATGGCTATATCCATTCCGTCTTTGGTCAGTCGTTCGGATTCTATATTTATATCTTGATTCAACGATTTGATAACCATTTCTCTAAGGTTGTCTGCAATACGATTGGTGTCATAAATTCGGAATGCATTGACAATTTCATTTAATAGAGCCATGCCGAGCATACTCATCATCGCTCCAGGCACTCCATGTCCGGTGCAGTCTGCGGCGGCTACTATATATTCGTCTTCCGATATTTTAGAGAACCAGTAGAAATCACCACTCACATACTCGCGAGGCATGTACATGACAAAAAAGTTATCTATGCTCGCATTCATAATATTTGTTGCCGGTAAGATGGCATTTTGGATATTTTTGGCATACTCCATGCTGGAATTTATTTTGTCGTTCTGACTCTGAATTTTAACATTTTGCTCGGTTATCTTTTCATTTTTATCTAATAGTTCGTCAGCTTGTGTCTGTATTTCTTCTTTTTGTTGCAATATTTGTGCGTTCTTGTGTTGGAGCTCGCCATACGCTCGTTTTTTCAAGATATATTCTCTAAGTGCGATGAGCGCAAAAACAATAACAACAAGCAGAGCAATTGCCATTGACCAGATAATTCTTCGTTGATGTTTATTTTTGGTGGACTCGGCATCTTTTTCTATTACCAGAACTTTATTTAAGAGTTTCTGTTTTTCTATAGATTCTTGTTGTTCACGTATTTCTTGCTCTTTCATTGTTAATTCTTCTATCAGTTCTTCTTTTGTTTTAGTAGCAAAGCTATATTTTTCTTGATAATCTGACATTGGCATGTCGTATGCGTACATGTGCGGGCTTCCTTTGATAAGAAAATCTTGAAACTCGGCGAAATCTTTATTACTGGAGATGCTGAGCGCAACAATTTTACTAAACATGAACATATTTTTGGCAAGCAGGTCGTTATATCCTTCTGCTTGTGCAATTTCATTACTTTTAACGAAGTTAGATTTTGCATCGGGAATTTCTTTTCTCTCAAAATAAACTATCCCTAAATTATGATATGTGATGGCTTCGTTTCTACGATTTTTTTGCTCTATGCTTTTTTCTAATGCTTTTTTATAATTTTTTAGTGCTTCGTCAAAATTGTTTTGTGAGAAGTTAATATTTCCCAAGTTGTTGAAAAGCATCGGCTGTTTTTCGGCTGCCCCTACTTCTTCGTTGAGGTCAAGTGCAGCATTTATGTACTCGGCAGCTTTATCATAATCTGCCATCTCCAAGTAAACTGACGAGGCATTGCTGTAGCTGGTGATTAGCTCTACATTGTTTTTATTTTCTTTTTCAAAACGTATTGTTTTTTCATAGAACTCGGCGGTCTGCTTTAGGTCTTCCATTTTTCTGTACGTATCTGCTATTTTGCTCGAATATTTGGCGATAGTTGCTGTGTTTTCTGCGTTTTCTATGGCGTCTTTGTAAGCATCTACAGCTTTTTCGTAGAACGACATGGAATTATAAATTGTTGCTAAGTTATTGTAAGTTAGCTCGGCTCGTTTGCTATCACCTTCGGTTTTATAATATTCAAGGGCTTGATAATAATCGGTAATTGCTTCTACTTTATTATTTGTTATATATTCTACTTTACCTACATTGGTGTATAAATCGCCGGTTTTTACCGGGGTGTCATTCTTTTTAGAATTTTTTATGGCTTCTAAATAAGCTTCTTTTGCCTTGTCATAATCTTTGCCGCTGGCATAAATATCTCCGAGCTGTTCGTTTAACTCGGCGAGCTTCTCGGTGTTACCTGTTTTCTTGTATTTATCTATATCTTTCAATATATCAGCAACTTCTCCATTATCAACTTTAACTGTGTCAGTAACTTTATTGTCATCGGTGGTCTTGTTATCATCTGTTTTATTATCGTCAGTCTTGTTGTCATCTGTTATTTTATTGTCGATTACTACTTTTTTATTCTCTATTTTTCCAGATGACTTTCCTTCTTCAATATCATAATCTATAAAATAAATAGGTTTCAATACTTCTGGAGTTACGCCTTTTGTCTCTAATGTCAAAACTATTGCTAATTTTAAGTCGCCGCCTTTAGCTCCTGTCAATTTAGGATACACTTTAATACTATAAGAGCCGCCGGTTGAATAAGGAATTTTTTGCGCGCCTGATTCAATAATATCTTCGCCTACATATTTTTGTGTTGCAGGTATAACGTCTGTTATACCGGTAAAAGTAGGTTGAACGGTTATTTTACTTTCTTTATCAAAAAAATTTGGTGGGAAATTAATTGTTATGTTAAAAGATGGTCCGTATGCAGAATATTGTGCATCTACAGAATATTTAATATCTTTGAACCTCGCTTTCATTTCGTCTAAGTTTTGAGACTTTGCAATAGAAATGAGCATCAAAAAAGTTATTATGGTTGTAACAAAAAGCTTATTCATAGTTTTATATGTTTTTGATAATTTTTTAATATATAAAAAAACTAAATTCGTGCCAAAAAGTACTTCAAGATTTTAAATTTTAGTTCAGAGTAGGACTTTCCGGTAAGTGAGTCCATACTTTATATTTTTCGTCGAGTTCTAATATTTTTTTTTTCCACAAATCTCCTTCGAAGTTGAAGATGTCGTTGCTTGAAATATCTGATACGAGCCAGTAGTTATTTTTCAATTCGTTTTCAAGTTGTCCGGATTTCCATCCGGCGTATCCGAGAAAGAATTTTATTTGTTCCGGCAGGAGTAGTCCGTCTTTAATTATTTTTACGAGGTCTTTAAAATTTCCACCGAAGAAGACATCATGCATCACGTACATAACATTTGGGAGTATTTTTTGGTTCAGCCGATGCACATAAAACATACGGTTGTGTTCCATTGGTCCTCCCATAGATACGGGCGCTCTAAAATTATCTAAATCTTTTACGAGCTCGTTAAGTGGAACTGTTACGGGTTTGTTAAGGACAAATCCAAAACTTCCTCCTTTGGTATGTTCCGTTAAAAGCACAACGGATTTTCTAAAATAAGGGTCATTAGTAAAAGGTTCTGATATAAGGATTTTTCCGCGCTCGGGCGGTATGTTGTTAAATTCTATTTTAAAAAATTCCAAATCTTGCTTCATAATTTTGTTTTTTTATTATAAAAATTTTTTTACCTTTGAAAAAAAATATCTATGAAAACTTTTATTTTATTAATTCACTTATTTACAAGTATAATTACTATAAAACCTTCGCATCCGGTTCATCTTTCGGTCTGCAATATAGAATATGTTTCATCGCAAAACGAGTTTTACATAAGCTTCAGTTTTTTTATAGATGATATGGAATCAATAATAAAACAAAAATACAATATTAATTTGAATTTAAGAAAAAATAATGAAGAAAAAAATATAGATTCTTATATAAAAAATTATATAGAAGAAAATTTTTCTTTGATATTCAATGAAATAGATAGTAAAAAGACTAAATTAATTTATGAAAAAAAAGTTGTAGAAGAATTAAGTATAAAGTTATATTTCAAAATTAAGATAAAAAAAGATTTATTTGCTGTTCGGATAACCAATAAACTGATGACGGAATTATATTTTGACCAGAAGAATTTAGTCATTTTTTCTTACGGCGACATTCAACAATCTTTTATTTTCACTTCCGACTACATAGAAGATAAAATATCTTTAGATTGAGTAGGTTACACTTCTTTGCGAGACTCTGCGTGAAATATTTGATTATCAATTTCTCGCAGAGTTTCGCAGAGAAAAA
>DYQJ01000254.1 GCA_020719345.1 Draconibacterium orientale
TATATGAAAAATCAGTAAATTTGAATTTTGGTCACTATTTTTATACGCTACCACTATTTTTATACGCTACCACTATTTTAATACGCTACCACTATTTTATGCGACACACAAAATTTTCACAAAAATATAATAATTTTAATATTTACACTAATAAATTTTATAAACATGAAACAAATTGGACTTTTTATTTTTATTTTGTTTTTTTCATTAACTTTATCTGCTCAAAACTCGTCAGTTACAGGGACTGTCGTAGATGAGCAAACCGAAGAAAAGGTCTTCGGCGTCAAGATAACGAATCCTAATTCGGGAAAATATGCCTTCTCGGAGACAACAACTGGATCTTTTAATATCTCTAACTTACCGCAAGGGAAGAATGAATTTATTTTTTCAAAAGACGGTTACGACAACTATTACATAACCGTAGATTTGAAAGATGGCGAGACTTACAATTTTGGCGAGATAAAAATAGACCCCAGCACTGGAGCATACAGCGAAGATATAGCTGTAGTCTCCGAATTTGACTTAGAAGATGGACAAGGCGATGATATGGTCTCCGGAATTTTGCATGGTGCTAATGATATTTTTGTCTCTACTTCCGGTTTTATATTGGGACCGCTACGTTTTCGTATGCGCGGATACAAGACTAAGTACACAGAGGTAACTATCAATGGTGTTCCGATGCACAATTTGGAATCTAATTTTGTCAGCTGGGCTAATTGGGGCGGATTAAATAATGTCACCCGCAACAATTTTACTACCACCGGACTTTACGAGAATGAATACGCATTTGGAAGTATCGGCGGCGCTACTAATATAAATATGCGAACCTCCGAATACAGACCCGGAACTGCTATAACATATTCTCTTCTTAACAAAGCATACAATCATCGTGCTATGTTCACACATTCTACCGGCTTACGAAATAACTGGGCATTAACAATCTCCGGTTCAAGACGATGGGCAGAAGAAGGATATGTAGAAGGAACTTTTTATGATGCCTGGGCTTACTTTGTCGGAATAGAGAGAAAAATAAACAAGAAACACAGTATTAATCTTGTTGTCTTTGCCTCGCCTAATCGCAGAGGGAAACAAGCACCTTCTACACAAGAGGCATACGACTTAGTGGATAATAATTATTACAATCCTAACTGGGGATATCAGGGGGATGTCAAACGAAATAGTAAAATCTCTAATTTTCATCAACCTATCGCTGTTCTGACTCATTATTTTGATTTGAATAAGACCACAAATATAACAACCTCAATAGCTTACAAAACAGGACGCGGAGGAAATACAAGTTTGAACTGGTACAACGCACCAGACCCAAGACCCGATTATTATAGAAATTTGCCGAGCTATTTTACCTCGTCTGACCAAGAAAAAGAATTTATTATTCAACAATTCAAAAATGACCCAAAATATAGTCAGATAAATTGGGACAAGATATATCAAATAAATTATCTTTGCTATGACGAAATAGAAAATGCTAATGGGCAAATAGGAAATACTGTTAAGGGATTACGTTCCGAATACATAGTAGAAGAACGCAGAAGCGACGAGCAAATGATAGCCGGTAATTCTACGCTACTTACTCATCTTAACGATAATATTAAATTAGTATATGGGATTCAATATATTAGCTCAAAAGTTCATAATTTCTCAACTGTAAATGACCTGCTCGGTGGCGACTTCTGGGTGGACAACGACAAATATGCAGAACGCGACCTCATCACAACCGGCGGCGAAGCAGTAGCATACAATGATATAAGATTTCCGAATCGTATTGTTAAAGTAGGTGATATTTTTGGATATGACTACGTTGCAAACACTGATAAAGCTAAAACTTGGGGACAATTAGAATTTAATTATAAGAAATTAGAATTTTTCATCGCCGGTTTTGGCTCATACACTACATTCTGGAGAACCGGAAATATGCAAAACGGAAAATTTCCTGATATATCACTTGGTGACTCCGAAAAAAATAATTTCTTGGATTACGGAACAAAAGGTGGACTTACTTTTAAAATTAATGGACGTAATTATATAAATGTGCATGCTGGTTATTTAACCAATTCGCCTACTTTTAGAGATGCTTATTTGTCGCCTCGCACAAGAAACTCGGCTTCTCAAAATCTTGTCTCCGAAAAAATCACTTCTTTTGATGGAAGTTATTTGTTAAGAGCGCCTCGTTTTAAAGCATCAGTCACAGCTTATTATACTCAATTTAATGATGCTATGGAAAATCTTAGCTTTTACCATGACGCATATAAAAATTATGTCAATTATGTTATCAAAGACATAAACTCTATTTATCAAGGAATAGAATTAGGATTAGAAGCTGATATTACATCTACGTTTACTATCACAGGTGTAACCTCACTTGGTTATTATCGTTACTCGTCTCGTCCTACTTATGATGTGTATATTGACAACAGTGCCAGCACATTAAAACAAAATCAAACTATATATTACAATAATTTCTTAATTCCCGGAACACCGCAAACCGCCGCTTCCATGAGTTTAAAATATCGTTCTCCAAAATACTGGTTCCTTGAAATTAGCGGAAGCTATTTAGATGATAATTATCTCTCTCCTAATCCAGACCGCAGAACCTCTGAAGCGTTAGAAGGAGTAGAAACAGGCAGCGACCAATATTATGATATAGTTGACCAAGAACTTTTGCCTGAGGGATATGTGATTGACGCATCTATCGGATATTCGGTACGTATAAAAGGAAATATGTTACTCTTAAATTTTAGTGTATCAAATATATTGAACAATACTGAAATTATAACCGGAGGATACGAGCAACTTCGTTTTGACGACCGCGACAAAAATCCAGAAAAATTTCCTGCTAAATATTTTTACAACTTTGGAAGAACTTACTATCTTAATACAAGTTTCAGATTTTAATAATAATTTAATATAATTTTATAATGAAAACTAAGAAATTTATTTTACCTATTGCATTCCTATTATTAGGAATGATATTTATTGACTCGTGTGTAAAAGAAAATTGGGAATATCCGGAAGAGTTGAAACACAATGTCAATTATGCGGATTCTACTAATTACAAAATTATTTCTATCAAAGACCTAAAAGCTTTGCATGACGGAGATACGACTAAACTTAATGACTCGCTTGTGATAGTTTGCACCGTTATTTCTAATGATGCATCCGGAAATATTTATAAAGAACTATATTTGCAAGACAGCACCGGAGGTATTGTTTTGCAAATGGACATGAATCCTATCTCGGCAGAATACCCGGTCGGACAAAAATTGGCTATAAAATGCGGCGGACTTTATATAGATAATGTAAAAGGACTAATTAAACTCGGCTTTTTTACATGGAACGACACGCAATGGAGCTTCGGAAGACTACAAGGTTATGATAACTTTGATAAACATTTAATAAAGATAGACGGCGGGAAACCGGTAACCCCAAAAACCTATAAAATGTCACAACTTGGAGACTCGCTACTGATGACTCTCATAAAAATTGACTCCGTACAATTTCAAACCCCAAATAAACCTTATGAGGGAAGTATGAATATTATTGACAAACGAGGAGCATATATCGTAATGTATAACAGTCCGTTTTCTACGTTCGCTAAAAAAATAGTTTCTGATAAAAGCGGCTCCGTAATTTGCATATACTCTAAATACTGGGAAACAAAACAAATATATATCAGAGATACTACTGACCTAACTTTAACTGAACCACGTTTTTAATTTTTTAATTATTACTTTTTCAATTATTAATAATATGAATAAAAAAAATATTTTTCTTATAAGTTTAATTTTTCTGCTTGTTACAACAATGTTAATGTCCTGTGTAAAAGATAAATGGGAAATTCCGGATAAACAAGCAAATGTTTATGTCAATTTTGCGGACTCTACAAATTATACTGTTTTTAGTATTTACGATTTAAAACAAATGTATGACGGAGACACCACAGTACTTGCCGACACTGTCGTGATAGAAGGAACTGTTATATCTGATGACAACAACGGTAACTTCTATAAAATTATATATTTGCAGGACAGCACCGGCGGTATCGCAATACAAATAGACATGACCGGATTATCTAAGCTCTATCCGGTGGGACAAAAAATAGCCATCAAATGTGGAGGACTCTATCTTGGAGAAGATGGCGGAATGAAAAAACTCGGCTCAATGTATAAAGACGGCGAGACCTATCAATTTGGAAGAATACAAGGAATACCGGTTGTTGATAATCACTTATTTAAGATGACTGGCGGTTTGCCTATTGTTCCGAAAGTTGTTAAAATACAAGACCTCGCATCGTTACATTATTGTACGCTTATAAAAATAGAAAACTCGCAATTTGCTACAAGCTCACTCAAAGAAACTTACGCACATCCTTCGCTTAATGCCTTAGGACGAGGACATTATATACAAGATTATGATAATAATAAAATTCTTTTATATTCAAGCTCATATTCTTCTTTTGCAGGAGATACTCTGCCCGAAGGTAGTGGAAATATTGTAGGGGTTTATGCAATATATGGAGCTGATAAACAATTATATATCAGAGATATAAAAGACGTGGAATTTAATAATCTCCGCATGACAAATATTTACAAAGATTTTGAAGATGGAAGTATTTATAGCGGCGGCTGGTTCACAAGAATAGTCAAAGGAACATTAGACTGGAAACTTGGAACTATCGGCGGAAAATATGTCATGATGAGTAATTATGTCGGCGGAAAAAATTATGAAAGCGAAGTATGGTTCATCTCACCAGCTACAGAAGTGGCTGCACTCGGCGCTAAAACACTATCTTTCCGAAACGCTTACAAATACTCGGGAGCACCTTTAGAACTCATGATTTCTAATAACTACTCCGGAGAAGGAGACCCGAATTTGGCACAATGGACGAAAGTTCCGTTTACAATATCGGCAGGTAATTTCGCATGGGCAAACTCTGGAACTATAGATTTGTCGGCATACACAGGAACTATTCATGTCGCTTTCAAATATACCGGAGCTACCACAAATGGAAGCACTTGGGAGGTGGACGACATAAAAATTAAGTAAAGATTTGCTAAATTATTGATAGCGTAAAATAATGGTGACTAAACACGCTATTTATTTTATTTT
>DYQJ01000429.1 GCA_020719345.1 Draconibacterium orientale
TTATTTATGAGTCAAAAAATGAGCAGACAAAAGAGTATAGTATAATAGGAATAATAATACTTCTTGCTTGTTCGCTAATATATGGCACTTATAAAATAATATTTAAAAGAAAAATAAAATATGAATAAATTAGAATCAAAATAAGAAAATAAGATGTAATCCGGCGTTGTCCTAAATCTTTTTTTTCTTAATATTTATTAACCCAATGTGCTCAGTATGAGCACGATTGGGGGTGGGATGGTGGCCCACCGTGACTAAGGAAAACAGATTAATTCAAAAAGTTAAGCGTTTGATAAGGCGTTTAGGTTGTCCGCGATGGTTACATCGTTTTGGACCTAAGACTTATGAGTTTTATCAACATTTGTGTGCATTGCTCGTGAGATATTTCTGTCAACTGTCATACAGGCGAATAAAACAATTATTCGATTTGCTCGACATTACATGTCCGAGCAAGTCGGCTTTGCAGTATACATCTGCAAAGATAAAATCAACATTTTGGCAGAAAGCATTGAAAGCGACAAGTGGAACACCGTATCTTATTGCTATCGATAGCACTGGATTTTCTAGAACAAATCCAAGTTATCATTATTTGCGTCGTATAGATGGAAAAATGCCGAAATGTTATGTTAAAACAAGTGTTGCTTTTGATACGCGACGCAAAAAATATTGTGCGGCAAAAATACGTGTGCTGCCAGCACACGATATAAGAGATGTGAAACATCTCTTAAAAAATTGTTCTCCAAAAGTATTGGTTGCTGATAAAGCATATGATGCAAATTGGCTACACGAATATTGTAAAGATAATAATATCAAAGCACATATTCCATTAAGAAATTGGGGAAAACCTCGACATAAAAATATGAGTGCAAGAATACTTGCACAAAAACATTACAGAACGAGAACTTTTCACAGAAGAGAACTTGTAGAATCAGGAAATAGTAGCATAAAAAGTAAATATGGTGTTAGCGTACGCTCTAAAAAAGTAAGAACGATAAGAACAGAAATATATGGCAGGTTAACCTGCCATAACTTATTTTCTTACTTTCAAAGACTTTTAGGACAACGCCTATTTTATGGAATACACAGTGTCGATAATTTTAAAACAAAAAAGAAAATAATTCA
>DYQJ01000255.1 GCA_020719345.1 Draconibacterium orientale
CGTCTGCCTGGTTTTAATATGGTGGTTATCAACTTTCCTGATAAACCCTCATAAACATGTAATGGCATAAAACATTTTTCTCCGTAATATGTATTATATTCTATTGGTTCTTCTATGATTTTTGTGAGATACCTGATTTTTTAAGAAATTTAATTTTAAATCTTGCGTGAAACTTTTGATTATCAATTTCTCGCAGAGTTTCACAAAGTTTTTCGCAGAGTTTCGCAAAGTTTTCCACAAAAGTCATTCAAGAACCAAAAAGTTGTCAAATCTAAAGTTGTAAGTGTTCAGTGGCTAATATATATTGCTTATTTTATAAATCTTAGGAATGTTAAGCAATTTAATATGTCTTCCATTAAGCTCTATTAGTTTATCAGCTTTGAACTCGGAGAGCAGTCTGATGACCGATTCGGTAGCAGTTCCCACAATATTAGCCAGTTCTTCACGCGTCAGTGCAACTTGTAGAGTAGAATTTTCATCTAACCCAAAAGTTTCTTTGAGTAATAATAAAACTTCGGCGAGTCGCTCTCGGACGCTTTTTTGTGCTATGTCTAAGATGAACTTGTTAGCATCTCCCAGCTCTTTGCAGGATAATTTAATTAACTCCATAGAAAAATCCGGATTTTTATGTACCAAATTAATTAAAGTCTTTGCCGGGATAAAACAAAGAATAGCATCTTCTATTGCCTTAGCCGTAGTGCAAGCCGGCTCGTTGCTCAGAATTGAACGATATCCTATTATATGTCCCGGTTTGGCAAAACGGATGATTTGCTCTTTACCATCTACTCCTGTTTTAAACATTTTAATTATACCTTTGTGAACACAAAATATTCCGGTTCCGCGATTACCTTCACTAAAGATAATATTTCCGCGCTTATAATAATTACAACTCTTTTCTGACATGATATTATTAATATCTTCGCTGAACAAATGTCTAAAAACAGTTTTATGTCGTGTAAGACAACTCCCACAAACAGGACTGACCTCTTGATTCTTCATGTAGTTAATACTTTTTAATTAGCTAAGAAAAAAAATTAAAGTACAATTTTAATTATTTTTTGTGAAAAAACATAATATTAAATGTTTTTTTTATTATTTACAAGGACATTTTTTTCCCTTCCGGCATCTCGGTCTGTATCTGAAGCACCGAGTCAGTAGGACTGATATATTTGATTCCGAGATTTAACCCTCTTAGCACAAATAACAAACCAATCAAAACTACCATATACGGAATAAATTTGGTTATTAAGCGTTTGAACTTAACATTAACACTTGCGCCAAGTATAGAAATAGCCATCAGCATAGGTGTTGTCGCCAGTCCAAAGACTATCATTGCTAATCCTCCGAGCCAGATATTTGTGCTTGCTACGGCAACTGCAATAGCCATATAAACCAGTCCACATGGTAACAGACCATTTAACAATCCGATAGTGAACAAAGAACGGTATGAGCTGATGGAAAAACGTTTACTCAATCCCATTTTTATTTTCCCAAAGAACTCGAAATTTTTACTTCCCGAATTAAATCTATTTCTAAACAATGCCGGCGTAATAACAGTAATAATCATTATACTTCCCATGATAATAGAGACCATCTGTTGAAATCCAGCCAATTCAAGTCCTTGTCCTAACATTCCGAAAAACAATCCCATCACTGCGTAAGTTATAGTTCTTCCGATGTTATACAACAAACTACTTATTAATCGCGTAGTCCAGCTATTATTTTTTAACGGCAAAGCTATTGCTATCGGTCCGCACATGCCGATGCAATGAAAGCTGCCTACCAATCCGAGTGTCAGTGCAGAAACTAATATCATAATATTTAATTTTAATTATTTGTTTTTAATTCTTCATACGATTTTTCTATCATTTTACGGCGTTGCAATTCATTAGAGTACACTTTACCGAGAGTATTCTTATTTTCTTGTATCCATTGGCTAAGTTTTATTTTGCCTATCGGCTTAGCGTCTGGGGTGTATAATAAATTGGATTTCAAACCGTCAATTTCTTCTCTCGTTACAACATAATCATTTTTCCACCAGCCGATAATCTTACTCATGAAATAACCAAAACCATTAGATACCGATATTATTTTGCGGTTGATTCCCAAAATGTTGGCGATAGTTTTTACAAGTTCTTTGTATTCATAAGTTTCTTCTCCTATTGCTTCTATGATAATGTTATTTGGGTTTTCGGCTTCTTGTACTGCGGTTTCGGCGAGGTCTAATACGTGTATGGGTTGAACTTTATATTTGCCGTCACCAAAGACTCCCATGATGGGCATTGTTCTGACCATCCACGCTATGTTGTTAATCAATATATCTTCTTGTCCGAAAATAATTGTGGGACGCAAGATAGAATGACTAATTCCCGTATTTATAAGTGCTTCTTCTAATATTGCTTTGCCGCTAAAATATTCTAAGTGAGAAGTCTTAGACGGATTAGATATGCTTACGTGAACGATTTTTTCTACTCCTGCTGCTTTTGCTGCCTCAAACAAAATCAACGTGTTGTCCACTGCTTCCGAATGTTTAAACGTTTTGTGATTAAACCTGACCCAGTAAGTATTTATCAATGTCTTTACCTCGGACAGACTTTTTACTAATTCGGCTTGATTATCAAAATTAAATTTACAAGCTTTCACCTTTGTTCCAAAAGGATTAGGACGATTGATAGAATTAGTTAAAGTAATAACTCTCTTATTTTGTGACAGCAATTTAGCTGCAATATATTTACCTGAGTATCCAAAAGCTCCTGTCACTGCGTATGTATTTTTGTCGGACATCTTTTTTGTTTTTAATAAATTAAGTGTGCAACAAAAATAACAAAAAAAAAGAATTAATACTAATTTAGCTTTTTATTTTTTTTGGGAAGTTTATCAAAGACGAGTTTATAAGAATTATCTATCCATTGAGTAAGTAAGATAGAAGGAATGGTACCGTCTATTTCTACGGTTATCCAGTGTTTTTTGTTCATGTGATATCCGGGTTTTACGGCTTGATAGCGGTCTTGTAGTTCATACGAGAGTTCCGGGTCACATTTTAAATTTATAGAAGGCGCCGAGTCTAATGCGGTAAGAGCAAACATCTTTCCGAAGACTTTAAAAACTAATGTGTCATCACCGAAGGGACACGATTCGGTTACATTTGGTTTAGACAAACAGTAATGTCTTATTTGTTCTATGTTCATTGAGATTTTATAAATAAATATCTATTAAACCGTCGGGCAACTTAGCGGTGAGAGTTTTTATCGTATGGTCTATATCGGTATCAATTAAGCTGTTTATAGGTATCAGCACTTCTTTGTCGTTGATAAAAAGTTGAAAGAGCGGGTTATTGGCAATTTCAATAAAATCAGTTATTTCGCCGAGTTCGCCGCGGGTAGTATCTATAAATTTATACCCTATAACTTTTGTCCATTGGTTTTCTTCTTCGGTGATGTCTTCTATTTGTTCGGAAGGAAAATATAAGTCTTTTCCGATGAAGAGATTAAAATATTTTTTGTCGAGGTCTCTGAATTTAATGATGGCTGTCTGTTGTGTTGGGTATTTTGTTTCGTTGCCGATAATAAAAAGAGGGAGCAAATATCCCTCGCAGTAGATGAACACTGCTTCCTCTTCTATAGCTTGAAAATCAAAATCTGAGTTCACAAGGAAATGTCCTTTGAAGCCATGCAGCTTAATTAAAGTTCCAATTTTAGAACAGTTTTCTAATTTTAAGTTCTTTAATTTCTGGGTCAGCATTATTCTTGTGTTTGGGTATCAGTTTTTGGTTCGGACTTTGCTGAGTTTTTGCGTGCTATTTCAGCGGCTCTGTTTTCGCGAACTTTCTTTTCGTGAGCAAATCTGGCGTTTGCTTTCTTCTTGCTTTCAGCTTGAAGAGTATCAATTTTCGCTTGAATTTTTGCTTGTTTCTCTTTCATCCATTTGTCAAATTTTTCTTCGGCTTGTTGCTCTGTTATAGCTCCCTTCTTTACTCCTCTGATAAGATGGTCTTTAAACAAAATACCTTTGTACGAGAGTATTGCTCGACAAGTATCAGTTGGCTGTGCGCCGACTTGCAACCAATACAATGCGCGGTCAAAGTTTAGTTCTATCGTCGCAGGATTAGTGTTCGGATTGTAAGTTCCCAGTTTTTCTATAAACCTGCCATCTCGTGGCGCTCTACTATCTGCACTTACGATGCTGTAAAATGCAAAGTCTTTTTTTCCATGTCTCGCTAATCTAATTTTTACTGGCATAAACAAATATATTATATAATTTTAAAATAACGCTGCAAAAGTAATTATTTATTTTGTATTTACAAAAAAATAAAAGAAAAAAAATATTTTTTTTGAAATTTCTCTTTCATATTTTGAATATCTGTACAGCTTGGGGTACGTGTGGCAATGGCGTAGGCACTTTTTTTGGTAAATTAATTGGTAGCGTAAAATAATGGTGACTAAACACGCTATTTATTTTATTTTCAAGTACTTATAAAATTCGTTTATTTATAATTTTGTATATACATTTTAAATGTTATATTATTGAAAATCAGATATATAAAAAAATATTTGTATATATGAAAAATCAGTAAATTTGAATTTTGGTCACTATTTTTATACGCTACCAATAATTTGAGTGAAGAATATTGTAAAAAGGAAGCCTTGTACAGAATAAATAATGCTAAATCAGTTACAAATAATTGGGAAGCCGATAATTTTAATAAAATATACAATGATTTTTCTAATAAATTCAGTGATGATTTTATGAAAAATCTTGATTTTTTTATATACTTCCATGGTAAAGATTTTGCGACATCTTTAAAATCAATTTTGCCGGATTTTCCACTCGAAAACTATTACAAATATTCAAAGAAAAAATTTGATTATACAATTTATCACGATTTGGTAGAGTTGCGCAGACTTATTGAAAGCAAATTATAATTTCTATAATTCATAAATTATATTATAAACGGCAACTTTGCTAAAATTTTAATTACGAAACAATTACATAAGAATAAAAGTTAAAATTATATCCGTTTTGAGTATAGTTTAATTTACTTTGCGTCTTCGCGTGATAATTATTTGATAGCGTAAAATAATGGTGACTAAACACGCTATTTATTTTATTT
>DYQJ01000256.1 GCA_020719345.1 Draconibacterium orientale
TCTTTTTCCTATTTTTTTGAGGAGGTGTTCTTTAATTTATCGCTGAAAATCCAGTACAAAAAAGCTGTTCCTTAGAATGCCTATTTCATTTTATCAATAAACGCAATAATTTCTTTGATATTCAAAATTTTTGAGTATGCTTTCAAAATGTTGATTGAAAGGAAAAGGTAACTCTTTAATTATCTTATTAGATAAATCATTATAACCACATACTCTAAAAATCCGATATAAAAAGGCAACATCATGAGCACCTTCACTTAAAAATATATTGATTATCATATTATTATCTTAATTCTGCGTCAAAATTTTTAATTAATGTCGAAAAATACTTACCTTGTTCGTAATTTATAACAAGTTGATTATCTGCAACCGATAAGTGGTATCCAGATATTTTTTCTAAATCCAGACTTTCATCGAAAAAAGCATTAATACATTCTTTACTGTGCGATGTAATAAACACTTGTACATTAAACAATTCTGCCAATTCGAAAATAAAATTTGCGAATCTCTTTAATAATGTATAATGAATAGCATTTTCAAATTCATCAATTAGTAATACTCCATTTTTAGATGATGCAAATAAAAGTGCTATTTGAAAAATTCTTTGTAAACCATCTCCGAATTGCGTAATATCAACTGCTCGTTCAAATTTATCGTGTGAAACTAAAAAACGAACCAAATCCTTAACCGCAGTTAATTCAATTTTTTTCGATTGATTGTCAACATGAGTGGAAATAAATTGAATAATTTTATCTATGCTTTTGGATTCTACACTTTTTTGATGACTATCATATAAATCAGATTTTGATAAAATTGAAAATGGACTTGATAAACATGTATTACAGAGATTTTTAATCTTTTTGAAATAATATTGACTGCTTTTATGCTCAAATAAATGTGCTTTACTTTCTAAACGTTCATTTTCAAATTTTGATGTAACATAAACTGTTGAAAGATATTGACTTTTATCAAAAGTTTCGTCATCGGCAGTTGTTTTTATCAATTCTACCATAGTTTCTTGTCCTGCAAAAATTCCGGAGATTTTAATATCAGACACAAACTCTTTATTTATCCATATAGACGGTAGTTCGTTATAAAATTTTCCTCGTCTTCTTAATATGTCAAAAAAAGCATGAATATCGTTTTGTTTACAAAGTAAATATATGCCTTCTAATAAAGTAGATTTTCCTGAATTATTTTCCCCTGCAATTACATTTATTCTATTGATATTTTGTAATGATATATTAGTTAAACTTTTATAGCTTTCAAAATTTATTCTTGTAAATTGTGAGTTATGCGTGTTATAAAGAATAACTCGTTGTATGTTTTGATTTTCCAACAAATCAGTAAAACCTTTTGCAACCAGCAACCCCTTAAACTTATCTTGAACTTTTACTAATAGTTCTCTTGTTTCGTTATCCGCATAATTGATAAATCTAAAAGCAGTTGTTAATTCATTATCAATAATTTCTATTGCATTGGCAAATTTATCTGCATTTAGAGAGCGCGATGTCTCCATCTTTTCAATAGCATTTTCATCGGTTATGATTTTGGCAAGTTCTAGAATATCATCTCCTCTTGTAATTATTTTTGCATTCGTAGTTTTTTTGTTTCCATTCTCATCTTCTTCGTCGTCATCAGATAGCCATGAAAACAATCTTTCTCTATTCATAGACTTTGTAGTTCGATAATTTTCGTCATCCCATCCTAACCATTCTTTAAGTGTTGTTTTTTTTATAATTTCATCGAAAATAGTGAACATTTCAGATTCGAATTGATCTCCAAAATCACTTTTTTGTATTCGTCTACTAATGCTAAAGTTCTGAGAAATCTTCGTAATTGAACAGTACTTATCCCTAATGCATCTTTAATTTTTTCTTCGCTCATCCCTTTCTCTCTCAAATCTTTGAGCAATTTGGCTTGATTTACAGCAGGCCACTTTTTGTTACCACTAATACGTTTCAAGCCCATTAAAATTTGATGATGGGTCTCGTCTACTTGATCATAAATTACAATTGGAACTTTGCTAAAAATTTCTTTGTCCAAATTCCCTAAGTCAATACTCTGTTTATTATATTGTTCTTGCAAATATTTAAGTGTTGCTACTCTTCTATTGCCTTCTACAACGAGGTACTTGTTATCATCAATTTTACGTGCCTGAATTTGGTCTACAGGCAAATATCCATTTGCTCTAAAACTCTGAATTAAGTCCTTTATTTCTTGATTGTTTTCTCCCCATATAAACGCAGTAGTTCTTTTTTGGATATCTTCTTTAAAAACATCTTGCTCTGCAATTTTGTGGTAATCCTTATTATCTATGAAACGATAATTGTTGGGGTCTAAATACAGATTTTTTAGACTAATTAATTTTTTTTCGATGCTAATTTCTCTTTGTAATTCAATCATATAAGTAATTTTATAATGTCTTTTTTTTGGCTTAGAAAAAACATATAGTCACCATTTTTCTACATTACCAAATATTATAATCCTGCGAAAAATTTTTTGTCACTTTGCTTGATATGATTTTGTAGCCATTCTTTAAGCATTGTCATTATCTCGAAGCTTACAATTATGTCACCTTGCGCAAATCGCTGTTTTAATTTGTCAAGTGCTTCTATAAAAAATAAGTGCTGTGCTTTATGTTCGTCGGCGAGTATGTAATTATGCTGTATGAAATATTCTTCTTCTTTTTGAAAATGGAACAAGGTGTAGTCTGTTAGTCTGTTCAAAGTATTGGCGAGCATAAATCTTGCTTTTCCTTGTTGTAGAGCATTGAAGAGTTCGTTAATAATATCTAACAAAATCTTGTGTTGCTCGTCAATTTCTTCTATGTTTACTGACAGTTCCTTGTTCCATTCAATAAGTTTCTCCATTCGGTGAGTTAGGTTACGATATTTGCATTAGTTGGTTTGTAAATTCGGACAACAATATAGATAACGATTCTATGGTCGCTTCTATTTCGTTGAGGTCAATATTTTCGAGCTGCAAAGTATCTCTAAAAATAACGTTCTCACCTGTTTCGTCCAGTACCAATGCTCCATGTACGATGTCTCGGTTTTTTTTGAGTAACATCTTGTAAGTGTCAATGCTTTGATTTTTAATCTTTGCGAGATGTTGTTCTACTATCAAAATAGGGTCTGCACAAACCAAAATCATATTTCGTATTCCTTCTTCTTGATGGTCAATGATAATAACACCTTCTTCAGCATTTTCATTAACAATAAGATACTCTAATTCTACCAAGAAATTTTTTACTTTTTCAAAACTATTCATAACAGATATATTATAAGATTTATTTTTTTATTTACTAAAATCTATTCCATGTTTTGTTTCGGCGATTATATAATCTACGACTTTTTGGAAGTCTTTTGTTTGTTCGTAAACTTCTATTTGTCGTGATGCTCCAGTTCCGCGGTCTAACATTTCGTAGATATATTTTATTTCTTCTCGGCTTCCGAGGTCGTCTATCACGTCGTCCACAAAATTTATTAGTTCGTAGATGAGGAATTTAGTATTAATTTCTTCTTCTTTTCCGAAGTCAATGAGTTTACCGGATAGCCCGTATCTTGCTGCTCGCCATTTGTTTTCGTTAAGTAGCATACGGCTGTAGCTTCTGAAGTTTAAGTTTTTCTTTTTTAGCCAGTCTATCTTAGCCACAATAGCTTGTATTAATGCGGTTATTGCTACTGTTTCGTCAATTCTCATTGGTATGTCACAGATGCGAATTTCTATGGTAGGGAAGAATGGATGTACTCTGACGTCCCACCATATTTTTTTGGCGTTGTCGATGCAATTAGTTTTTACTAATAGATTTACGTAGTCGTCAAATTCTGCGAGTGATGTGAAGTGGTCTGGAATACCTGTTCGCGGGAATCGTTCAAATACTTTTGTTCGGAATGAACGGTATCCTGTATTTCGTGACTCCCAGAAAGGGCTGTTTGTAGAAAGTGCGAAAATATGCGGCAAGAAGTATCTGATGGAGTTCATCATATATACTGCTATGTGTCTGTCCTTCATGCCTACATGCACGTGCAATCCGTAGACGAGGTTTGAACGGGCAGTGTCTTGCAATTCTTCTACTACTTTTGCGTATCTTGGATGGTCAGTGATAGCTTGTTCGTGCCATTGTGCAAATGGGTGTGTTCCTGCGGCGGCGATGCGATAGTTTTCGCGTTCGGCAAGTTCTATGATAGTTTTTCGCAGATAAGTCAAATCTTCTCTCACTTCTTGAATGTTTTCACATACATTGGAGGTGATTTCTACAATGGCGCGGTGGAGTTCCGGTTTCACGCGGTCGCCTAATACTTTCATCCCTTCTGTAATAACGTTATGTTCTTGTGTTATCAAATCTCGTGTCTCCGGATTTATTATTTGATATTCTTCTTCTATTCCTAAGGTGAATTTTGCCATACAATTGAGTATTTAGTTGTTATTTTATGCCAAAATATTTATTTTTAATTTATGAAAAAAGTTTTTTTAGTTATTTTTTTTCTTTTTTTAGCAAAAAAAATATTCAGTTCAGATAAGTGATTTATTTTCAAGCCATTATAAAAAGTCTTTTCTTTTTTATAATCGTATAAAACACATTCTATGCCAAAATTGTTTGCACCGAGTATATCGTTTTCTAAACTATCACCTAAGGCGAGGACTTTATTTTTTTGGACATTTAATTTCTCAAATACTGTTGTATAAAATTCGGGACTTGGCTTTTTGAATCCTATTTCTTGAAAGCAAAATATGTCGGTAAAAAAAGCAGCTATATTGCAGCGTTCTAATGCTTTTATTATGTCGTCTTTTGTTGAATCGGCAGCATTTGTGATGAGATATATTTTAGCATTTTTGGAGACTTCTCTGAGCATTTCATTGGCGCCGAGCATGGTCTCTACATGCTCCCAGAGATACATTTTCCCCGATAAGTTCGGATAATCACGCATAATAGTATTGCCCCAGTCGGTTAATAATACCTCATAATTTTCAGAATTACAATTATTTAACATAGGTTTAATGAATTAATGTTATTTGGCATTTCTTATATTTCGTTCTTCTCCAACTCTTGCCGTATTTTCTGTATCTCTGCAATATCAACCTTTGTTAGTTTGG
>DYQJ01000430.1 GCA_020719345.1 Draconibacterium orientale
GCAAAGTATCGGCCATCGTGGAGGAGCTATGCGGTACCGAGGTGTCATCGACACATCCTGCCCGGTGATTGGTTGACATATATTGAATT
Source organism: Draconibacterium orientale (assembly GCA_020719345.1). GTDB lineage: Bacteria > Bacteroidota > Bacteroidia > Bacteroidales > DYQJ01 > DYQJ01. The sequence continues at coordinate 90 of DYQJ01000430.1, forward strand.
GTGGCATAGGGTCTTATCAGTTTATAATATATGGGGGACTCAAAGTGATCAGCAACTTGAATTACCTAAGCAAAACTCTAACTATAAAGGAAAACAAAATAACTGATTTGCTTGCAGCTGTCATGTCAAAGAAATATGTAAGAGATATTTTACTAAACGAAATCGGTATTGATAATAATGTAATAGAAACTATATCTTTTAAGGATATTTCTACTCAAGCAAGAGTTAAAGGGAAACGGCCAGATCTGGCTATTGTTAATAAAGATGTTTATTTATTATTAGAAAATAAGATTTATTCAAATACTGATCTACAAGAGTCGCAAATTCATGAATATATCGACGCTGTTAAAGAATCAGAGGCAGCGAATAAATATTTAATATATTTAATTCCGAAAAGCTATGAACATTTAAATGTTTTAGAAAAAACCAAGAATCAGTATGAGAAAATTATAAAAATTGTCTATTGGAGTGATATAGTAGATTCAATTATTAAAAATGATCTATTGGATACAGACGAAGCAACAAAGCAGGTCTTTAACTATATTATTTCAGCATTAGGCTTGGGTAAGAGACAAAGAATATTTACAAGGGGGGAACTTATGTATATGAGTGATGTTGATACCATGGAAAATGTCAGGAATTTTCATAGAAAATATTTCCAATACACTAAAGATTGCGCCCTAAAAATCAAAGATCATTATGCTCAATCCTTTCCTCTTCCGACCATAACACCAGAGGATGCAGATGGCCATTACTGTACATGGCTAGGTCCTAACAATGAGGATAAATATTGTATTTTTATTGGATGCTCTTTTATAAAAAATCGGGATGCTAAATATACATATAATATTCAAATTAAAAGTGATTGGATAAAAAAAGAAATAGAAGAAGAATACAAGACTAGTAGTCGCTGGCATGTTTTTAAAATAGACCCAAAAATATTTTTTAATGAAAACAATGTTGTCGATGCCTTGTTTGAACGTGTTCGTTTTTTACTTGACAAGTATGTGGATATCCAAGCACCACAG
>DYQJ01000431.1 GCA_020719345.1 Draconibacterium orientale
GTGCTGCTTGGGACATCGGCGCTTTTGAATATAATGAAAGCACGCCACCGGACACTACCGTGCCATCTTCGCCGACAAATCTCAGCGTGCTATAATACAAGGCTCTAGACTAGATACTTCTATGCTATAATAGCAATATGAAGCTAACTAGAGCGAAAATTTCGACTTACGAAATTAAAAAAATTATTAAGCATTTTTGTCTAGATATTAATGCCTCTAAAACGGCACTTTTGCTAGACATAAATCGTAATACGATCAACCATTGGTTTATGGAATTTCGTAAAGCAATTTATGTTTATCAAATGAAAGAATGTGAAAAAATATTTGGCAAAGCTGAAGTTGATGAAAGTTATTTCGGAGCAAAGCGCGTTCGTGGATTTCACGGTAAGTTGAAGCGCGGAAGAGGAACTTTAAAGCAACCGGTATTTGGAATTCTGAAACGCAACGGGAAGGTTTACACCGAAATAGTCCCAGATTGCAAGAAGGTCACGCTACAGGCCATTATTAAAGGGAAAATCGATAAATCTGCGGTTATTTACTCTGATGGATGGCGTGGTTATGATGGACTAGTTGATATCGGCTATAACAAGCACTACAGAGTCAATCACGGCCAGAACGAATTTTCAAAAGGCAAAGGTATTCATGTGAACGGCATTGAAAATTTTTGGAGTTTTACTAAACGTCGCTTAGCTAAATTCAATGGCGTTAAAAAATACTTTGAATTGCATTTAAAAGAGTCAGAATGGCGTTATGGAAAAGAACCTGCTATATTGGAAAAAGAGCTATTTCAAATTTATAAATCTTATTTAAAAATCAATAATTTAGTCTAGGTATCTAGTCTAGAGCCTTTAAAAATATGTTTTATAATTTCGAACCAAAAAAAACTAATATAAATAAATTTTTATTAATATTGATGCAAAATGTAGCTGAAATAAAAAATCACAATGAGCTGATTGATTTTTTTGTAAGCAAAAACATAGACGTTACTATTGATAGCAGTCTTTTTGTTAGATCAGATTATACTGTGGAAGATGAAAAAGGTGAATATAAAAAAACTGGATTATTCTCTGGATTAATGCGTGCGCAAGATGATATGAAAGTGGGGCTAAATATTG
>DYQJ01000257.1 GCA_020719345.1 Draconibacterium orientale
GGTAAAAACGCAAAGTTTCGCAAAGAAGTGTAACCTAATAAATGAAACATGCCAACAGGAGGTTATATATAACTTAAATAACCTCCTATTTATTCACACATCCTTATAAATATTCCAAATCCAATTGGCTATTGTTATTATTATTATCAAAAAAATAACATAATTAGACATTTTCTTTTTCAAAACCTCTAACAAACTTGGACTCTGACGTATCACATCTCGCAGCATCCAGAATGGTAAGATTATTGAAATAAGCACAGTAAAATATGAAAGAGGATTTAACATGAATGCTCGTTCAAAATATCCATGCAAAAGATAGCGAACACCACGAGTGGTGCCACAGCCGGGACAAGGAATTGTAGTAATATTTTTAAAAATACAGACAGTCCCTGTGGTAGTTGCAGATGGCAAACCTTTTATTATTACATACACATACAAAGTCACAATGCAAACCATGATTATCAGATACTTATGTTTATAATTTAACACATAGTTTAAATAATATTTTCTGTACAAAAATCTAATTTTTTCTAACATTTTAAGAATAATTATACGACAAATAATTTTCCACAAAAATATCTTTTTTGAAATTCATTTTTATTTTTTAAAAATAAACGGCATCACAAATTTATCTAAGAAGCACATGCCCTCCATCACAAATAAAGAATGTTGATATTCAAATATTTCACCGGCACGTCTTTGCTCGTCAGCTTTTTGCCACTCGTTATCATTTAATATATAAGACTTTAGCTCTCTTGACAGTTCGGTTCTTTTCTCTGATATTTGAGACGTTGTTTTCACTATTCCAGTCTTTCGTGGACCTACAAAGTCAAGGAAGATGTCAAGAAATTTATTAAATTCTTCAAAGGTTTGTGGGATTCGTATGCCAAAATCCATTTCTTGTAAATGTTTTGGACTGATAGCATCGGTAATATTGAGTTCTACCGGCGTTTCTGAGTTAGAGTCATAAAATAAGTATCCCTTTTCACCTACAATGTCGCTATCTTCTCTTGCACCGGCATCAACTTTTACGCGTTGAGTAGCAGAGAGTCCTATTGAAACTTCCGATTTGTTGTATTTTCTTACTGATTGCTTTTTACCGAGTTTTATTTTGTCAGCTCCTTCACCGAAACCTGTTTTAAAACAAGTATTAAAATATTCATTACAAAGCTGCGCTCCCGGATATGTTTCTAACCAGTCGAAAAGTCTTCCACCTTTTCCAAAAGGGAGAAAATCTATGTAATTAACCTCTGTGTAGCTGTTCTCTTTCAATGTTTTAGAGACAAGCTGTCCGGAGTAGTACAAAGTTAATCCAGCAACATAGGCAGGTATAGCAAAAACTTCAGGACAAGATTGTGCGAGGAATCTGTAGAAATTATCAAAATCTTGGTCTTGGAGTCTGTCAAGGATAGCATTAAAATAAAAAGGTGCCGTTTTAGGTTTTTCTATCATCTTCTTGATATTAGCCACCTTAAATTTACACTGCGGACTTTCATGGTATTTGTAAATTGTAGCAATAATATTTTCGGAGTTCTTAATAACATCAGACAAAACACCTGCGGCGAGTCTTAAAGAGCTTTGCTTTTTTAGTTTGAAAGAGCGCGAAGTTCTATCCATTACGACTACCAGAACATCACTTGTTGATCCGCCTACATCTATTCCTAATAAAATATTATTTTCGGAGAGTCCTACATGTGTGAGCGCGAAATTACAAACGGCTTCAGATTCTGTGCTTGGCGTCATGCTTATTTCTACTGTTTTATCTTGAATAGGAATTTTGCGAAGTTCATTATACATTTGTTGATATTGTAATTTGTCAAACTGACTAAATGCTCCTGGATATGACCATCGTAATTCAGTCGGAATTAAATGATTGGCATATAAGTCTGCAACTGTTTTTATCCATATAGTTTTAAGATACGCTTTCTTTTTTTCTTTTCCTTTTGTATCGGATAACCATTTCATGCTGTGATGTAAAATTCCGGCGTTGGTGCTAATGGTTCGCATGTCCATGTCATGTATGATGATATTTGGTTTAAAGACAGGTACTCCGCCGGCAATTTCTTCTTGCATCATGCCTTGCGGAATGTATTTGTGTGTATGCTCGTGTACCCAAGATTTTATTTGTCCGTTTGCGGTTGTTTCATTTTGAAAAAATAACAGCTCGTTTCGGGTAGCCGTTTTTTCGTGCTTAGGGTCAAAAACTTCGCTTCCTAACAAAAAGAGACGACGATTGGCAAAAGTTATCGGCATCACCTCTGAACGATTGGTTTGCGAATAGCTGACACAGCTGTTGTTACTTCCAAAATCTATTCCTACTACAGCATTCTCAAAATTAGTATCATACGACAAATCAGATATTTTTTTGTCCAACATTGATTCATCATTAGGATTTTTGACAATCAAATATCCGCAAACGCGGTCTTTTCCGTTGATTAACGAACGTATTTCTAATCCTGCGATAGGACGGTTTGAACGTATTATTTCATACGGATGGTCTTCTCCGGTGACTGTTTCTAATGGATAACGAATTATTTTTAGGGCGTCAAAATTGTGATTCAAAGATTTTTCATCGGCATAAACGAGTTCATTGCGTTCGTTTTCTATATATTCACCGGTATCAAATCCGCCATTTAAAGAGAAGTTTTTATAGAATGGCACGATTTTTATGTCACGAGCATTAGATGGGTATTCCGAATATAAATAATAAGCGTTCCAGTCTTTTGAAACAAAATTAGGCCACATAATAATATTTCTTTGCGCGCCGGTCAAATGTTTTATCTCGTATTCTTTAACTATCGGAGTTTGTTTTTTGCCATCTACGTACAGATATAATTCTACTTTTATCTTATATTCAGCGGGTTTAAGTATTGCTCTCATCTCGTGCATGTTCTCTTTTGAAGGGGCTACGAGGTCACCTACTTTATTTTTAAAAATCTTTATTCCGTATGCACTAAGCGGAATCGGGAAGTACCAATATTTGTTTGGGTCTTCCGGGTCGAGGGCTTGTAAGAAGTGGACTGCGGCTTCTGATAAAGGTATAAGTTCTTCGGTTTGTGAGATGGTATAAATAAAATCGTCGCGCAGTAAGACTTTTTGTAAATCTACTACTTGTCCGCCGAAGCTGTTATCAAAGCTAAAATGTCCATCTTTATAGTATAGTTCTTGTTTGACTCTAAAAAGTGGCATAAAAGGTTTTGCAAATACCAACTCGGCATCTAATACTCCTTCTTCTACGAGTCCGTATCCGCGGGCTTTAATTTCGCGTAGCCAATTTTGAGCAAATACATAAATGGCGGTTATAGAAAGAGGTTCTTTACCTTGACGATTTATTTGTAATGTTTTTTCAAACTCTGGCAGTTTTTCTACGAAGTTTTTTACCAGTAGATATAGTTTTTGAATTTGGTCGTTTTTCAAATTTCCATATTCAAGCGGGTCATCAAACTTGCCGTTTCTAAACCAAGAAACATCATTGGATTCTTTAAAATTCTTATAATCTATCGCTGTAAACAATATAGTATATGGTGTGGTGGCGCCTATTAAAATGTTCTGATAATAAATTAATTGTATAAAAGGTGACATCTTTTTGGTTATCGCCATCTGCTCAGGGTCGCACCATAAATCTACATCTTCAAACAACATTCTTCCAAAAGAAGAGGAAATATCAAACAAATGTTCATTAAGTTCGGGGGTCAAACTAATAGGAGAACTAATTGTTATACGGTCGGGATACAGAGCCAAAAGCGCAACTAATCCTTTCCATTCTTTAATTAAAGTCTCATAAAATTTTATCAGTCCGGAGGTTTTGATATTAAAATCTTTCTGCGTGTACTTGAAGGCATAATAAAAAACATTTGCTCGTGACCATACATTTGGGAGTCCGGATATCATGCTATTCAACACTTCGGCATTGATGTTTTCTATCAAATCTCCTGTTTCTATTCCTTGAATATATGGGGCTGCTTGTTCAAATAAGTGCCAATTACCTTGCACGTTTTCTTTGTCCCCTGCACTACTTTTTATCAATAAAGCTTTTGCCATCGTTCATAGTTTTTAGTATATTTTACCACAATAATAAGATTTTATTTTTATTTTATATAATATATCTAAAAAAAACTTATTTTTTTATTTTTTTTTTTACTTTTACCATTATTTTATATTATTAAAGTATAAGAGTTATGAAAAAAGGTTTAGGTATATTAGTAATAATCGGAATTATAGCAGTTATGTTAACATCTTGTAAAACAAAGAAATATGCAGCAAAGTACAGAGAAGTTCCTGTAGATGAAGAAATTACAGTGAAGTTGGGAGACACTCTGAAGATAGAATTAGTATCTAATATTACGACCGGGTACACATGGGAGGACGTATATTACTCTAATCGGAAGATAGTAAAATTTGTAGAAAAAAAATATACAGGACCCACCAATCCCAAGATGATGGGAGCTTCCGGTAAAGACATTTTTACTTTCGTCGCCGGTAAAGAAGGACAAACAAATCTTACGTTTGAATATAAGAAGGCAGAGACGGTGGATAAATACAAAAATTACAAAATTACTTGTACTAAATAAATTTTAAGAGAATGAAAATAAGTGACTTACGACCCGAATTATTGGAAGAGGCAGCAGAGATGCTAAGAGCAATTGCACATCCTGTGCGGATGCAGATTTTATCGTTACTTGAATATAATGAAGCCATGTCGGTTAAAGATATTCATAGTATCTTAAAAATTGAACAGGCGACAGCTTCGCATCATCTCGGTATATTGAAAGATAAATCTATCCTCATCTCCCGACGTGAAGGACGAAGTACGTACTATTCATTACGACATCAAAATTTAGCTACTATTGTTAATTGTATAAGTCATTGTGTAATGTAAGAAAAAAGCGAAATATAAGTTACTTATTTTCAACGAACTGAAAAAAGTTTCTTTTTTTTGAAAAAAAGTTGCAAAAAAATTTGGTAGATTGAAAATAAGTAATTACATTTGCGTTGTTGAATTAAAAAACACAATTGAGTAGTTCATAAATAAAAAGGTACCTTAGCTCAGCAGGTAGAGCAACGGACTGAAAATCCGTGTGTCC
>DYQJ01000258.1 GCA_020719345.1 Draconibacterium orientale
GAAAATAAAATAAATAGCGTGTTTAGTCACCATTATTTTACGCTATCAAATAATTGTCGCTTTTAAACCACAAAGTTATGAAAGAAATGAAAGACTTTGATAACTTTGATTTCTTTGTGGTAAATTAAAAATGGACTTTTTATTAAATCATATTCCTTAAAGGCATCTCATAACCGCTTAAAAGTAGTTTACACTTTTTTCTTTACTCAGGATGAATTGCATTTAGCGGACACAAATCAGCACAATTACCGCAGTCGGTACATAAATCGGGGTCTATTTTGTATATTTCACCTACCGAGATGGCATTAGCCGGACAATCATCTATGCACGTGGCACAGGCAGTACAATCATTATTAATTAAATAAGCCATTTTTTATTAGTTTTATATTTTTATCTGTTATATACTTATAATTTTAAATTCTACTCGGCGGTTGAGTTTTCTTCCCAGCTCCGTAGAGTTATCTCCAATAGGTTTGCTTGCGCCAAAACCTTTAGCTTCTATTATCCTACTTTCTTTAATTCCATTGTCAGTGAGATATTTTTTTACTGCGATGGCTCTTTTTTCAGATAATTCTTGAAGGGCTGTAGCGTCACCTCTGTTTTCTGTGTGTCCATATATTTCTATGGTCATGGAAGTGTTATTTTGTAGAAGTTTTACTAATTTTTCTAATTCGGAATAGGAGTCTTCCGAAAATTCGTCTTTTCCTGCTTTAAATAATATGTTTTTAAGTACGATAGTTTCACCTGCGGCAAGCGGTATGAGTAACAAATCTTGTTTTAACTCGGTGTATTTGTTGTATATAGAAAGGTCTATACTTTGCGAGATGGGATAATATTTAGATTTTTCTGCCATGTAAACAAACCTTTCGCCGCAAGGTAAAATAATAGTATATTCGCCGGTTACGGGATCCGAGGTAGCGGTAGCCACTTCTTCTTTGGTATTAGAATTAACATAGACAATATTTGCCTTCATCGGCTTCCTTGTTATACTGTCATAAACTGCTCCTTTGATAAGGACTACTGCTTCGGGCAATATTTCTTGCGATTCTATTTTTATTTTATAAATATCTTCGTTACCGAAAACACTTGCCGTAGAGACCAGACAAGCCATGTCACCTTTTGCCGAGATAGAAAAATATGTGTCCCAGGCAAAAGAATTGATTAAATCGCCCATATTTAGTGGCTCAGACCAATTAGTCCAAGTATCATCTAACCTTTTGGAAACAAATATGTCCGCGCTTCCGTATCCGGGCAGTCCATAGGAATAGAAGTATAAGGTTTTGGAATCTGGAGCAATAAAAGGTGTTCCTTCATTTGAACTTGAATTGATAACTGCTCCCATATTTTTTGGTTCAGAATATGTGCCATCTGCAAGTAAAAAGCTGACATATAAGTCTTTTTCTCCGTAACTATCTTTTCTGTTTAAAGACATTATCATCACTTTACGGTCTATAGTAGGACAAAAGCTTTCGTAGATGTCATCGTTATAATAATTTTTGATTGTTACTTGCGTGGGAATGTTCCATGTTCCATCATCTTTTTTAGTTGTTATAGAAATTCCTTTGTCGGAGATATGCTCGCCTTTGGAATCGTAGAGTCCTTCTAATAATAAGGTGTTGTTGTCGGCAGTAGAAGATATTACGAGATTGTCGCCGCTGTTATTTAGCGGTTTACCGATATTAGTTAATTTTGACCATTGTCCATCGGCTTGTAAATTAGTGAACCATATATCATATTTCTCTTTATCTGTCCCAAAATTAGACGGGTCGCGCGCTCGTGCTACATATATAGTTTTACCATCAGGGGAAATGATAGGTGCAATTTCCGAGTATTCAGAATTAATTGCTGTTCCCATATTTACTTTTTCTTTTGCGCTGATGATGTCTTTTGCGAGTTTTATTTGTGCCGTTTTTTCTTTTACCTCGAGTTGGTCTACCATCACAATCATGTTTTGTCCTACGATAAATCCCATATTACTTCCCAACGATTTTTCATAATTGCAATAAAAGACAAGACTGTCATTAATATAAAAGTTCATTTTCTTGTCTTCTCTCCGAATTGACAAAACGTTGTATTCTCCCAGCGGATTAATCAAATTAGTTAATGTCCACTCTTTTATATCAGTTTTTTTTTCGCTTTCATATTTGTAGAGCCGAAAATAGCCATTAGATGAAATTTCAAAATTAAAGCTGTTTTGCCAACCATACGAGTTCCACATAATTCCGAAACCGTAATTATCCGGACCTGTGAGCTGTTTTAGTTTCAATGTTATCTCAAAATCTTTTTTATCAGACAAATAAATGTTCTTAAAGAAGCGATATGTAGTTCCGGTAATTTTATTTTGCAAGACATAATGTCCGGTCTCTATTTTGGAACTCGTATTTTCATCTTCCGCTTCTTTCCACAAATTATAATTATTGTCAAAACTATCAGTGAACTTAATAGTAGTCGTCTGCGAAAAAGCTAACTTTATCACTGTTATAAACACAAAAAACAAATATATCTTTTTCATAATGAATAAATTAAAAACCTATTTCTATGTATATTGGTTTATGGTCTGAACCTATATTGTCCCCGATTTTGCGGTCTCGTATTTTTAGCTTGTCCGAAATTAAGCAATGGTCTATTGTAGAAGCAGTTATAATCGGAATGTAATGCCATGTATGTAACCAACCAAAACCTTTTCGTGAGTCCGTTAAATTTAATTGCTCTATCAAAAATTTAAAATTAACCGAGTAAGAGGACATATTAAAATCGCCTGCCAAAATAAGTTCATAATCTCTATTTTTCTCTTCGTTGATAATATTTTTAAAGAAGTCATTTCTAAACGTAAAGTACTCATAATTGAGTGGAGGTTTAGGATGCAAAGCTATTATTTTTATCTGTTTCCCTTGATATTCAAAAAATGCAGAAATAGAAGAACCAAGCTTTTCTTTATAAAAAATATTTATACTATCTATTTGATATTTAGAGTACAAACAGATGCCAAAATTGTCATCACGAGCCAATTCTTCTTTATACGGATATTGGCTGGTGACCTCTGTTAAGTTATCTATCCATACTTGACTTGATTCAAGTAAAATTAATAAATCGGCATCGGTTTGATTGATATAATCGCGAGTTGCTTGATATTGTGTATTTTGTGTTAATAAATTGATAGACACTAATTTAAAATAATTTTCTAATTTCGTATCTTTTCTTCCGCCGGCAAAAATCCCAAAAACTTCAACGGCTAAAATCAATGTAAACGATGATAATACTACCGTATGCTGCAAATTTTGATTTTTATTTATAATAAGCGACAATAACGTAATTATCAACAATATAACAAAATATTGCAGTTTAAAATGCGACAAAGTGTCAAATAACCAGTTCATCTCGCCTAAAAAAGTAAGTATGTGTATAAAGAAAAAAAATGAACCTAAGGCAACAAGTATTTTAGAGAATTTATTTTTCATAAAAGCAATTTTAAAATTAAAAATCAGAATTTGTTAATAATTTCTATGACCTGATAAATATCTTCTTTACTATGAAAAAAAGATATTGGTAAACTCAATGTAGTATTGTGGATTTCTTCGCTAATTGGATATAGTTGATTTACAAAATATTGACTAATTGCCTCTTGTTTGTGAGGAGGAATAGGATAATGAATTTCTGTCTTAATATTATTTTTCAATAAATATTCTTTCAGCGCATCTCGTTTAGGATGTCTTATATTAAAGATATGAAAAACATCATAAAAATTTTCATTTCTATGCGGCAGCTGAAAATCTGTTTTTAAATGTTTGAAATATAAATCGGCAAGTTCGCGCTTGTGCGAATTGATTATTTCTAATTTTTTCAATTTAATAGAAAGAAAAGCAGCTTGAATTTCGTCTAAACGCGAGTTGTAACCTATCAGTTGATTGTAATATTTTTTTTGTGAACCATAGTTTCTAAGAGTTAGTATTTTGTTTGCGATGCTGTCGTCATTGGTGACCACTGCTCCTGCATCTCCTATTGCTCCGAGATTTTTGGTTGGATAAAAGCTAAAAGCGGCGGCATCTCCAAAAGTGCCAGTCTTTTGTGAAAAATACAAAGCGCCATGTGATTGTGCGCAATCTTCTATTAATTTCAAATTATATTTTTCACAAATATTTTTTATAGGTTTCATCTCGCAAGATTTTCCGTACAAGTGAACAACCATAATTGCGGCAGTTCGCTTTGTTATAGCTTCTTCAATTTTTTGATAATCAATATTATAAGTATCTATTCGGGGTTCTACTAATACAGGTTTTAGTCGGTTGTGAATAATGCTTAGAATAGTTGCAATATAAGTATTAGAAGGTACAATGACCTCACTGCCCGGCACAAAATTAAAATTATTGAGTGCCAGAATCAGAGCATCAAGACCATTTGCTACTCCGATACAATGTTTTACTTTCAAATAGTCGGCAAATAGTCGCTCAAAATTTTTCACTTTTTCTCCAAGAATGTACCAGCTATTTTTTAAAATACTGTTAAATTCAGAGGAAAATTCATCAAAAAAAATTTGATTACTCAGCGCCAGATTTTCATATTCTATCATCATATTTTTCATAAATATAGTCGTGAATATCAAAATATTCGGAAGCCAATACCATTAAAATCGCATCAGCGGAAAAGTCATACATATAGTGCCAATCTTCAGGTGGTAACAAAAGACATTTGTACGGATAGTTGAGCTCAAATATTTCGCGCGAGATACTGTTATCACAAAAAATATTACAACTGCCTTTGATACAGATAGCAGCTTGTAGCGTTTTTTTATGACGATGTCCTCCTCTAACTGAGTTATCTACACCGTAAATATAAAAAATCCTTTTTATCTCAAAAGGTAATATTTTTTCTATGACCGTCAAATTTCCTCGCTTGTCGGTGAAAGTTTTTAAGTCTATTAAAGTTGCCATATTTATAATTTTCAAAGGATAATGGGCATGTTTTATTTATTAGGTTACACTTCTTGGCGAAACTTTGCGTTTTTATCTTTGCGAGACTCTGCGTGAAATATTTGATTATCAATTTCTCGCAGAGTTTCGC
>DYQJ01000259.1 GCA_020719345.1 Draconibacterium orientale
AAAATAAAATAAATAGCGTGTTTAGTCACCATTATTTTACGCTATCAACAATTTATTTATAATATTGGTTATTTTTGTAGCTTCTATTTGTAAGTCGGCTTTTTCTTGTAGTAAAAATTTGTCATCTGGCACTCTCATATTCATGAGGGTGTCATGACAAAATTTAACTATCTTTAAAGAGTCACTAAGTTTTTGAGTTGCAATAGCTTCGTCTATAATTTCCATTGTATCTAATATTGTTGTTGCTAAGAGTCCGGAGAAGTTTATCAAATCAGTTATCTCTTGCTTGCGAATGTTCATCTTCGTTAAAGTTTTGCCAAAACTTATTATATTGATAGAATAAATATAAGTTATATTATCTAATTCGGCTTGTTGTAATCTTGTTTGTAAATTCATGACGATTTATTGTTTAATTATCAGTTGTTCATAATTAAGATTTTTTGCTTCAAAAATAAAAATATACATTCCTTTATCAAGGAATTGTAAATCGAGGAAAATATAATTTTGGTTTTTCACAATAGAGAACAATTTTAATTGTCCGATGAGATTAAAAATTTTGATGTTTTTGGCAACGATTGTGTCATTTAGTTCTACATATAAAAAATCTTGTATAGGATTAGGATAAATTTTAATATCAGGTTTTTCTTCTATCACTTCCGAATAATTTTTTAAAATAGTTACTTGATTAGAAGGGTATGACTCTACTTGATTGTAAACGGCAGTTAGATGATAGACAAATTTGCCGTCTTCTTTTAATGTGTCCACATATTTTAAGATGTCATTTCCATTTATTGTTGCTATTTTTTGGAGGTTTCGGTACAAAATATACTCGTTGGGTTCGCTTTTTTGGTCGTCATTTTTTAGCAGAGGTGCTTGCCATTGCAAAAAAACGAGATTTGTGTTCAGATATGCCGAGAGCGTATGCACTTTATTCAAGTCTTTTCCAAGATAAGGAAAATAGCCGTTCATAGAAATAATAGATATATTGTCCGGATTTAACCAATATTTTAACTGATTTTCGGGTTTAGCATTTTTGTCCCATGCGATACTGAATTTTTGAAAATAATCGTTGACAGGATTTTCACATGTAGCATCTCCTCCTGTTAAAGTTCCTACAACATGATGCTTGTTATCAAATAGTGGCGCTCCGGATGATCCTCCTTCAGTGGCTCCTGTTTCCCATTCTGATATTATCCAGTGAGTATTTGGCATATATTTATCTCCAAAATTACCGGTAGCGAGTCCGTCTTCATCTATGCTTATTTTTTTGAGGTCTCCGCCCGGGTGATGCAAACAAACTAATTTAGGGTCAGAGTTCTCTGCGGTAGTCCATCCTGCATAAAATGGTTCGTATTCTTCGGGTGGCAAAATATTAAGTTGCAAAAGAGAGAAATCTATATTTATGCCTGTCGCCAACAGAGTGGCACCGTTCATGGTTTGTAAATTAGAAGTTAAAAAGCTGTTACACGATTTGCTTTCATGATTGAAATAAAAGACCGTAGAGTTAGCGGTATTTTGTTCATTGACACAATGTTCGGCGGTTAATAAGTAAGGGATTTCATTTTTTGCAGTGTTTGCAATTAATACTCCGGAACAGAGATATGCCTTAGATTTATTAGAATAAGTATATTTAACGATGGCTTTTTTCTCGGTCTGCCATTGTTCTCCTTCGGGACAATTAATATTAACCTCACAATTTTCGGATTTGCTAATTTGTTTATAAATATTTCTATAGTCGTGTGCTATTTTTGTTATGCGAAAATTTTTTGTTGTTGAATTAGATATTTTTTTATCAATAAGAAATTCAATAATCACTTCTTCTCCGGCAATGTACAAGGTTTGCAAAAAGTTATAAGAATTATTGTTTTCTTGTCCTATTCCACCGGTAACAAAAGTTTTATCCGAGTTGTAACAAAAAAGTTTTTCACCGGGTTTAAAAAAAATATTTTCAAAAGTGAAAGCTAATGAAAAAGCTTGTTCCGATTTTATTTTGAGTAGCCAGACAATAACCGAGTCGTTTTCTAACCATATTCCAAGTTCTTGCGGATTAATATTAACCTCCACAATATAGGCAAAGCAAAAAATTTTGCGGAACATATTTTTAGCGTCGTCTTTTTTCAAGGAGTCCGTATTTATGGTTGTCAGTTGAAAAGTAGGGATATCTATTTTATTTTCAAGAGATAATGAATACGGAGTGCTGTTGTCTTGAATTTGAGAAGATGCTTTTGTAAACGTGAGTGAAACACACACAATAAAACAAATTAGGTATTTCATCGGTTAATAAATTACTATTTTTTATATTGAAAATCAATTTCTTCAGGAAAATAAAACTTGCTAAGGAATATTTTTAAGCTGTCTGTTTGATAATCGCCGAGATGTTCGTTTACTGATCCACCTTGTTCATATATCTCCACAAAGCTTCCGTAAACAGCGGAGATTTTTATAGGGAAAAACAACGTATCTCCATTGTTAAGGATAAGACGACATTTGAAAAGCTTGTATATCTTAGGAGATTCGGAGGTAACAAATTTTTTGGCATTTCGCAGACAGTCACACAATATTTTTGCTACGGACAAACTTTCATTAGTTATAGGTTTATTGTAAGACAAATCTTCTTTGTTTTTACTGATGATAGTAATTTTTTTAATCATAAAAGTGTCTAATGTCTGATATTTTTCTACTGTTATACTGCTGTTGTATAAATAAGGTCTGTGATACAGATTAATAAGATATGCGACTGTCAGTAGCGTGAGGAATCCATATCCTAAAACTTTTGCCGGTTGCGTCTTATATTTTTTGATTTTATAAATAACAAAAATTGCTATTCCTAACAAACCAATTGTTAATATCCAAAAAGTAGTAGTCATAAAATTTAAAGTTTATTTTTTTATTTTAAAAATTAGTATTAAAACTTTTCCAAAGTTTTAAACTTTGGAAAAGTAATAAAAAGAAATTAATTTTCTGCGAGAACGATGATTTTATCTTTGTCGGTGATAACTATTTCTTTTGATTTTAGAGGATTTAAAAATACGCCGTATTTTTTATCAGGGTTTCTTGCAAATTCGTTTAATTTATAACCTAATGCGCTTTCTCCTCGTCTTGCTGTAGCTTCTATGATAGTGTAGAAATTAACTTTTTCACCTGCTTTGATATAATCTGTTGCCGGTTTCAAGTATATTTCAGCACCTTCAGATTTGAATAGGTCGTCAAATACTTTTTTGAGGTTTTTATTTTCAGCAAGTTGCGATATCATAAGACTAATTAAGTTTTCACTAATAATGAAGTCGTCGGCTTTTGTTACCTCGGCGAGTCGTCTGTTTTTTAGGTCAAACATTTCACTAACGATGCTTAGGTCTTTACCTGTTTTATCAGAAATGTTACGAAGATGTAATAAAGATATTAACGTTTTGGCATCTGCTTCTTGTATATCTAAGCTAGAATATCCCATGATAATAATATTATCAAAATTAGTAACATTTATTTCTTCGTAAGTTTTTCTTTCAGTGATGTCACGTTTCTGATACTCTATGGTTTGATTTTTTATTTCTGATTTTGTATTTTCTAAAATTTCGTCTATTTCTTCGAGGTCTTGCACTACGAGTATTTTAGAACCTTCTTTTACATATTGGTCTAATTCGCGGATGATTGCGCTGCCTTTTATGTTCCAACCTAAGAGTAGATTATTTTCTTGTTTACCTTCAGTTACTTGTTTCTCTTTAATCGCTTGTAAATTAATAGCTTCATATTTCATTTTGGAGACTACAATCTTGTCGTCGTCCTCTGCTATTGCGATGAGTTGATACCCTTTTTCAATAATAGTTTCGGGTTTAGGATTCAATATTACGTCACCGTTTTGTGTCATGAGTCCCATGATAATAGATTTCTCATAATTTGTTGTCGCTTCTTTGTAAGTTTTGCCAACCAATAATGGTTCAGATTTGAAATAAATTTCGTCTCCGCCATAGTCTAATAGTTCGGTATAAATGATGCTGAGTCCGGATTGACGACAAGTTTGTGCTGTTATACGAGCTATGAGGTCAGAGGCATGCACAAAAGAAGCTTCGCTACCACCTACGAGGTATGCTGCTTCCATATTTTTTTCTTCTTTTATTTCAGCAACGATGTAATATTTAGAAGATTTGCGATTAGGATTATTTGTAATAGCGAGGACAGTTTTGATAACGCTAATATCTTCATTTCCTTCTGTTGGCGATAGAACAATAATAGATTTTGCTTCATGTGGGTTCACGATGTTCAGGTCGTCTAAGTCTAACGGGTTTCCACTTCGGCAAATTATTTTAGTAGTTTTTTTATCTTCTATTTTGTCGCTGATGATGTCATCCATTTCTACTTTATCTTTATCGGCGAGGATAACTATTCTGGCATTTTTTTGATTAGAATTAGCTTCTATAAGTTCTGTTATAACAGTAAAAATCTTAGGTGACCATCCAAGAATGAGGATATGATTAGTTTCTATGATCTTAGAGCGTCCTTTTCTCATTTCTTCTATTTTGGCGTCTAAACCAGATGATAAGGCACCGATTAATGCACTTAGAATGAATATACCTGCGATTGTAATCAAAAGCGCAACAATTCTAAACGACAATCCTTCGTCTCCTGCCATGTTACCTGCATCAAAAGTTCTCATCAGTCCTTGCCAAAACGCTTCAATGAAATTCATTTCGGTACCTCCTTCGGGTTTTATACCAAAAATAGATATTATTAGCGCTGCTATTGCTATTATAATGAAGGAGATGATAGCCAGCCAAGCGATGATTGCTATTGGACCGGCATTTAAAGTATTATCAAAATTATACTTTAATTTTTCTTTAAAACTTGCTTTACTTCCCATATTTTTATATGTTTATTAATGTATTTATTTATATTTTTCAAAATTTAGTTTATTCATATTTCGTGCCGTAATTAAATTATATGTCGTATAAATTTGTTGTACGTTTTTATCTTTTGCAAAATCAATAAAATTTTGGTAGCGTATAAAAATAGTGACCAAAATTCAAATTTACTGATTTT